>JAZUKG010000116.1:0-58336 GCA_045643145.1 Lachnospiraceae bacterium
AGAAGAAACATGGGCTGTTGTTAAAGACATCGCTAAGAAAGAACTTTGCAACAAGAGATTATTCGTTGTTGATGCTTTCTGTGGAGCAAACGCTGACACAAGAATGGCAGTTCGTTTCATCGTAGAAGTTGCTTGGCAGGCTCATTTCGTAAAGAACATGTTCATCATCCCAACAGAAGATGAATTAGCAAACTTCGAGCCAGATTTCGTTATCTACAATGCTTCAAAAGCTAAAGTAGAAAACTATGCAGAACTTGGTCTTAACTCAGAAACTTGTGTAGCATTCAACGTTACATCTCGTGAACAGGTTATCATCAATACATGGTACGGCGGAGAAATGAAGAAAGGTATGTTCTCAATGATGAACTACTACTTACCACTTAAGGGTATCGCTTCAATGCACTGCTCAGCTAACTGTGATATGGACGGAAAGCATACAGCTGTATTCTTCGGTCTTTCAGGAACAGGTAAGACAACACTTTCTACAGATCCAAAGAGACGTCTTATCGGTGATGACGAACATGGTTGGGATGACAACGGTGTATTCAACTTCGAAGGTGGTTGCTACGCTAAGGTTATCGGTCTTGATAAAGAATCTGAACCAGATATCTTCAACGCTATCAAGAGAAACGCTTTATTAGAAAACGTTACTGTTGCAGCTGATGGAAAGATTGACTTTGATGACAAGAGTGTTACAGAAAATACTCGTGTATCTTACCCAATCTCACACATCAACAATATTGCTTCAGAAGTAAATGGTGTATCTGCTGGTCCTGCAGCTGACAATGTAATCTTCTTATCAGCTGACGCTTTCGGAGTACTTCCTCCAGTATCTATCCTTACACCAGAACAGACACAGTACTACTTCCTTTCAGGATTTACAGCTAAGCTTGCTGGTACAGAACGTGGTATTACAGAACCTACACCTACATTCTCAGCATGTTTCGGACAGGCATTCCTTGAGTTACATCCTACAAAATACGGTGAAGAACTCGTTAAGAAGATGAATGCTAACGGAGCTAAGGCTTATCTTGTTAATACAGGATGGAACGGAACTGGAAAACGTATCACAATCAAAGATACTCGTGGAATCATCGATGCTATCTTAAATGGTGATATCAAGACAGCTCCTACAAAGACAATTCCAATGTTCAACTTTGAAGTTCCTACAGAACTTCCGGGTGTTGATCCAGCTATCTTAGATCCACGTGACACATACGCTGATGCTTCTGAATGGGAAGTTAAGGCTAAAGACCTTGCTGAAAGATTCCAGAAGAACTTCGTTAAGTACACAACAAATGATGCTGGTAAGGCATTAGTTGCAGCTGGTCCTCAGTTATAAGATAATCACTACAAACGTAGTAAAGAAAGTTAACAGAGCAATCTGTAACATATAGTCACTAGTTTAGGAAGCGTTAATACTTGGTTAATATGTATTCCAAGGAGTTTCGAATAAACTGACCGTGATGAAACAAATCGTACGGCGTATACAAAGTACACTAAAAACATGTTTTTAAAATCCGCAGATAAATGAATCCATTTATTTGCGGATTTTTTTGCGCTTATATTTGCTATATTCGTCCCAAAATGAAAGTATTGTGAAACAAATAATAGGAGATTATAATATACATATGAAAAGCATATAGGAACATAATCGAGGTGATTAATTTGACAAATATACTGGATTATATTAACTGGCGAGGAGATTTGTCATTGAAAGCAGATCCAATCAATGCCATAGACAGTCTGATATTTAGTACATTATCTTATATTGAGCTTGAAATGATTTATCCGGGGATTAAAGCGGAGGATACATTTAACATTGGTCAAGCCGGAGCAGATTTTATGAAGCAATTTGCGGATGAAAAGCTGAGTGCCGGCAGAATCATTCCTGATCAGATATTTACGCTGTTTGATCAGATGTCTCAGGCAGAGCGATACCGGGAACTGATACTTTCGGACTATGTGAATCGTGTAGATGAACTGATTGACCAGCAGTTTGCTGCATTGACAATTGACCTGGGCAGTCAAGGGATATATGTTGCTTTTCGAGGTACGGATGATACGATTGTTGGCTGGAAAGAGGATTTTAATATGAGCTACCAGTCGCCTGTTCCTTCACAGCTTTTAGCTGTACAATACTTGGAAACTGTAGCAAAAAAATTTAAAGGAAGAATCTATTTGGGCGGTCATTCTAAGGGCGGAAATCTGGCAGTTTTTGCGGCTGTATATTCATCGAAAGAGATACAAAAACGGATCGTATTTGCTCATAGTTTTGATGGGCCGGGATTCCCGGAATTTGTAATCAAAGATACTAAATTTATAGAGATGGAAGACAGGCTTTTCTTTTATGTGCCGCAGTCTTCGGTCATTGGAATGCTTTTGGAACACGATGAAAACTATCAGGTGGTTCAAAGTCATGCAGTGGGATTGTTTCAACATGATCCGTTTAGCTGGCAAATATATGGAAAAAGCTTTATTTTTGTGGATGATATAACTGCGAGTACGCATCGAATGGATCAGACATTTCGTAATTTACTTTTGTCTATGTCAAAACAGGAGAAAGAGGAGTTTGTAGATGCTTTCTTTACGATATTGACCGAAACCGGAGCCAAAACACTTTCGGATATTAAGCTAAAAGAAATTACGAATATTTTGACCAGACTATATACCGACGAAGTCGATAAACGAAAAATACTGCATCAAACATTCCGGCATCTGATGAAGGTTTCCAGAGAACAAAAGGCAAATCAGGTTTTCAAAAAAATGATTCCGGAAATATCAAAATCTGAGTTGTAAAATGAGAACTTTTTGAGTATACTATGAATATCCCAGATGCGAACAAAACTTCTATTATTTTGAACCTACATTTACTTTAAACGGGATTCCTACATTGTCATGAAGAAATCAGGCCTTACCTACGGGTCAGAGGAAGATTGATAGCATGGTTGCGGTTGCCCACCTGGCGTTAGCTAGGAGTCAAAGTATAGGAGCCGCATTATGGGTACTACCAATTTCGCAGTTGATTCTGGCTGAAATTGGACTTCAAAAGAGAACAGCCGTCAGGCTGTTTTCTTTTGTTTATATACCGCAGTGGCGCGGGGCAATACGATTTATGTGAAAGAGGATATATATGTCAAAAAAACAAAAAGGCATTTCAATTATAATAGGAGCAATTGTTGTGCTTGCTGCTTTTACCTTGGGGATTACCAGTACAATTTTGAAAATTGGCAGGGAAGAGGTTATTGATGTAGAAGCAGATCGTGTGCTGATTGATTATTTGGCAGATACGTTAGTTGATAATGAACAGAAAACGTTTCGTGATCAGATCTTTCAGACTATAAGAGAAGAGAAAGTACTAAATAATGCACAGGTTTTTGAATTTTATGAGAATTTAGGAGAAAACAATCCTTTCATTCAAACAGAAGAAGGAGTTGTAATACAAAACTCAAAAGAAAACAATCACACTTCTTTATTACTGGAAAACACTTCTACCGGTGAATTCTTTTCAGTGAATGCGGAGGATAGCATTTACAGTCAGGAACATCAGGCATTTGTTCATGCAAATGATTTGAAAGCAGGATTACATATTTCATATCTTAAAAATAATGACAATATTGTATGGATTAAACAAGTTCCAAAGCATGATTATGTATTGAAAAAATGCTGGATTAATTCTAGTGAGGATACGGTATCGTTGATTTATGAAGGGATGGAATTTGTATACGATAATGGGGATGATTCAAACCGTAGATATGATGAAATTGCTGATGTTACGGTGAATAACGGAGCGGTTACTGCTGTGGAAACCTATAAAGACAGGGTTCACGGAAAACTTATGTCCGTAACTGAGGAAAATGGTTTCCATATGGTGGAATTAGAGGATGGCAGCATGTATCCGCTAAATTCAGATGCTTATTTATTTAATTTAACCCGCGAAGAACACGAGATGACATTAGATGATCTCGTGATCGGATATGATTTTACTGACTTTGTATTGGATGCAGATCAGAATATTATAGCAGCACTCGTTATGAGACAGGAGGCTATGAAAAATATTCGTGTTCTGATTAAAAATACCGATTTTGAGTCAAAGCTTCATGAAGAAATTGTACTAAAACCGGATATGAAAACAATCATTTCTACCAAGAATCAGTCATTGGAATTGAATGCAAATGAAGAAATCAGCATTTCTGCCAACAGTATACTGTTTGAGGATGCCAGCCGTATTCATGTGATTCCAAATGCATTGTCCGGAAAAACGCAGGTATTGAATCTTGACAGAAATCAGGGACATCCGAGCTACAGGGGAACGCTGGATATCGTTAAGACTGCGGAGGGGCTTCTTTTAATCAATGAATTACCGCTCGAGGAATATTTATATTCTGTAGTGCCTTCTGAAATGCCGCCTTCGTATCCGGCTGAGGCACTCAAAGCACAGGCAGTCAGTGCCAGAACTTATGCCTATTCTCATATGCTGGGCGGCGGAATGCAAAATGTTGGTGCACATGTAGATGACAGCGTAGCCTTCCAGGTATACAACAATCTGGATGAAAATCCAAATACTACAGCAGCGATTCGAGCAACTTCCGGAGAGGTGCTTCACTATCAGGGAGATTTGATTTCGACTTATTTTTATTCGACTTCCTGCGGAATCGGTTCAGATATGACCGCATGGAAAACTCCCGGTGATGTAAATCCAAATGAAGGCTATTTGCAGGCTCAAAGAATAAATAAACAAAACAAATTGAATCAGTCAGACAATATCGAATTCAGTATGGAAGAAGATGCGTTTGAAGCATTTATCAAATCTGCAGATACTCAGGATTATGAATCAGAGGAAACCTATTATCGCTGGAAATATGAAACCAAGCTTGATATCGAATATTTCCTTGAAAATCTAAAGAAGCGTTATGAGGCAGAAGAAGAAAAGGTAATTACTCTGAATAACGGCTTTGAAGCAAATGAACCGATTCGTGATTTTGAAAAGGTATATAACCTGGAAATCGTGAAAAGAGCAAATGGTATGACCGGTTTTGAATTATTGATTGAAACAGATACCGGAAGCTATCTTATCCGTTCTGAAAAAAATATTCGTTACATATTAGCCGGTGCGAACACCAGTATTGCTTTAGGAAAGGACTATCAAAAGGAAGGCAAGGTAAATGGTATGCTTCCGAGTGCTTTTTGTGTACTGGAATTATCAAAAGACGAAGAAACCGGTGAAATCACTTCCTATAAAGTATATGGAGGAGGTTATGGTCATGGTATCGGTATGAGTCAGAATGGTGCCAAGGACATGGCTTCAAACGGTATGAAGTATAAAGATATTTTAGCAAGCTTTTACAAGGATACCACACTTGATAAACTAAAATAAGAAAACAGTGAAGGGCCTCGATTGTAAACAATCGACATAACGGCAGTGTCAAGTAGTATATGAAAACAGTGAAGGCCTCGATTGTAAACAATCGACGCAACGGCAGTGTTAAGTAGTATATGAAAACGGTGAAAGGCCTCGATTGTAAACAATCGACGCAAGAAGCGAAAGGAGGGAGTATATGAAAGATAAAATTCGTGTGATAAAAGAAAACATATCCATAAAGAATATCGTAAAGCTTTTTAATGAGATATCAGACAGAATGTATGAAAATCATTTAAGTGCATATGCTTCCAGTTCCGCCTTTTTTACCTTTCTATCTTTGATTCCGATGCTGGTTCTTTTCTTTTTGATTGTACCGTATACACCGGTGACAAAGTCTATGATATTGCAGATGGCAGAAAATTTGTTGACCGCAGAAGTGTATCCTTTTGTAAAGGGACTCATTGATGGTTTGTATCACAAGCAGGGAGCCTGGCTTTCTGTTTCTGTAATCGCAACGCTTTGGTCCTCCGGAAAGGGGACACTTGCACTTATGAGAGGACTTCGAGTAATAGGTAATCACAAGGAAAAGAAGAATTATTTTCTGCTAAGACTGCGTGCCTGTATTTATACGATTATTATGCTGGCCCTCATTTTACTGATGCTGGTTTTGGTCGTATTTGGCAAGCGTATTATGCTTTTAATCGAAAGAATCGTACCAAAAGCAACGCTGCTTTTTGAGTTTATCCTGCAGTTTAGAAGCTTGGGATTGATCGTGCTTTTGGCAGTGTTTTTTATTTTAGTATATCGGTATTTGCCAAGTATAAAGAAAAAACAGAGAAGAAGCTGGCTGTATGAACTTCCGGGGGCAGTATTTACAGCAGTAGTCTGGTATTTATTCTCCTTGGTATTTTCTTTCTATGTCAATCATTTTCCGGCGTTTAGCGGATATGGAAGTATGGCAACGCTGGCTATTGTTATGATGTGGCTATATATGTGTTTCAATATTATTTTCTGGGGCTTTTTATTAAATACCCTGTTGTTTGAAAGGCAATCTCTTGACAAGGAAGAATAAAACAGATATGATATCAAAAGAAATGCTAAGAAGGTGTCAGTAGAGTATAATATACTTTTAGAGAGAGGAAGTCACCGGCTGAAAGCTTCCTTAAGTTCCTGTTATATTTGAATTTCCCGCCGGAGCAGACCTTATGAACGTTGTAATCAATCAGTAGTTTGGTACGTTTCACGCACGTTACGCGAATGAAGTGCCTATGTTTAGGAATCAGGGTGGTACCGCGGATTTATTCGTCCCTAATACAGTTTGTATTAGGGACTTTTTTTGTATACCTAATAGAGCTTAGCAAAAATAGTTACAAATCAGAAAGGAAAAGAAAATGAAAGAGAGATTAGAGAAAATCAAGGCTGAAGCGTTGAAGCATATTGAAAACAGCCAGACTCTTGAACAGCTTAATGAAGTTAGAATGAGTCAGCTCGGAAAAAAGGGTGCTTTGACAGAAATTTTGAAATCTATGAAGGAAGTAGCGCCTGAAGACAGACCAAAGGTTGGTCAGTGGGTAAATGAAACCCGTCAGGCTATTGAAGGCGTATTAGAAGAAAAGAAAGCAAAGTTTGAAGCAGAAGCATTAAAGCGTAAATATGAAAGTGAAAAACTTGATGTTACCATGCCTGCAAAAATCAGACCAAAGGGAAATCTTCATCCGGTTACTCAGGTCAGAAATCAGCTTACAGATATTTTCGCTTCTATGGGATTTGAAGTATTTGAAGGTACAGAAATCGAAAATGATTATTACAACTTCACTGCATTAAATACACCGCAGGATCATCCGGCGAGAGATATGCAGGATACATTTTATTTATCTCCGGAATTTTTACTTCGTACACAGACATCTGCCGGTCAGATTCATGTAATGGAAGCAAAGAAGCCACCTATCAAAATTATTTCACCGGGTAAGGTATTCCGTTCTGATGATGATGCAACACATTCACCTATGTTTACTCAGATGGAAGGTCTGGTTGTAGACAAGGGAATTACACTTTGTGATCTTAAGGGCATGTTGGATGAGTTTGTAAAGAGAATTTTTGGTGAAGATACAACAACCAGACTTCGTCCTTCTTATTTCCCATTTACAGAACCATCTGTTGAAGTAGATGTTAGCTGTTTCCAGTGTAAAGGCTGCGGATGTAAGCTTTGTAAGGGAACAGGCTGGATTGAAGTATTAGGAGCAGGTGTTGTTAATAATAAAGTCTTGGAAGGCTGTGGTATTGATACCAATGAATATAGTGGTTTTGCATTTGGTATCGGTATTGAACGTATTGCAATGCTTAAGTATGGTATTAACAATATTAAATTATTATTCGAATCAGATATGCGTGTTCTTTCGCAGATTGATGATTAATTTTACAGATAAAAAAGGAGGCTTATTATGTTAGCACCGCTTAGTTGGTTAAAGGATTATGTAGATATAGATTGTTCACCAAAAGAACTGGAAGAAAAGTTATTTTCGTGTGGATTTGAAGTAGAAGAATTAAAAGAGGTTGGAGCAGATATCAGTGATGTCGTTGTTGGTCTGGTGGAAAGCCTGGAGCCAATCCCGGATACACATCTTCATGTATGTCAGGTTGATGCAGGACCTCATGGTAAATTTCAGGTATGCTGCGGAGCAGACAATGTTTGCGCCGGCGGAAAGTTCCCATTGGCACTGATTGGAGCCAGTGTTTATGCAACAGCCAAGGATCATGTAACAATCGAAGGCGTTATGAAGATTAAAAAAGGAAAACTTCGTGGTTATGATTCTCATGGTATGCTTTGTAGCGGAACTGAATTAGGTCTTTCAGAAGATTTATATAAAGGAGCCGGATATAACGGTCTTTTAGTGCTTCCGGAAGATGCCAAAGTAGGAGCTGATGTAAAACCAATCGTTGGTTTGGATGATTATATTTTTGATATCGCTATTACAGCAAACAGACCGGATTGTCAGAGCATTTTTGGTATTGCCAGAGAAGTGGCTGCAGTTTTAGGAAAGCCAATTAAAATGCCGGCTCTTGATTACACAGAAACAGAAGTAAAGAAAGAAGCATTTGACGTAACTGTAGATGCAACAGATCTTTGCCCTAGATATATCGGACATTATGTATATGATGTTCAGATTGCGGAATCTCCGGAATGGATGAAGAGAAGATTGGCATTAGTTGGTATCGGTTCTATTTCCAATGTGGTTGATATTACAAACTATGTATTAACTGAATTGGGACAGCCAATGCATGCATTTGACTATTCTTTCCTTGAGGGAGAAAAGATTCATGTAAGACGTGCTGCAGATGGTGAGAAAATCGTTACTCTGGATGAAAAAGAATTTGAACTGAGCTCAAATAATCTGGTTATCTGTGATGCCAAAAAGCCGGTAGCTCTGGCAGGTATTATGGGTGGTTTGAACTCTGAAATTAAAGACACTACAACAGAAGTTTTATTTGAAGCAGCTAAATTTATGCGTGACAATATTCGTAAAAGCTCCAGAGCATTAGGTCAGTCATCTGATTCCAGTGCAATTTATTCAAAGGGTGTTTATGAATATACAACAGTAATGGCTATGAAGAGAGCTCTTCATTTAATTGAAGAACTGGGCTGTGGTAAGGTATCATCTACTCATGTAGAAGCCAGTGTAGGTAATAGCGTGGAACCGACTGAAATGAAGGTTAGCATCAAAAAAGTGAATGGTGTTCTCGGTATTGAAGTTCCAAATGCAGATATTGAAAGAATCCTTACAAATTTAGATTTCAAACCGGTTATTAACGGAGATGAACTTACATTACAGATTCCGGCTTATCGTGAAGATATGGAAAGCTATCCGGATGTAGCAGAAGAAGTAATTCGTATGTATGGCTATGATCATGTAGTTTCTACCTTTATGCCAACTGCAGAAGTTACACTGGGTGGATTGAATCTTCGCCAGAAAACAGAACTCAAGATCAAAGAAACATTATGTGCAGCCGGTGTTTATGAAGGAATTCATTATTCATTCTTCTCACCTTCTGATTTCGATTTATTAAGACTTGAGCAGGATGCCAAGGAAAGAGAAGCCATTTCGCTGATTAATCCAATCAATATTGATTTATCACTGATGCGTACAACGCTGGTACCGCAGATGCTTCATGCAATTGCGAGAAATCAGAAACGTGGTATTTTAGAAGGCAGAATTTTTGAACTTGGTAATATATTTATTCCAAAGTCATTACCGCTTAATGATTATCCGGATGAAAGAGAAACACTTTGTATTGGTTTGTTTGGACAGGATGAAGACTTCTTTACATTAAAGGGTATGGCAGAAACCCTGTCACATGCTCTGAATGTAGAATTTGGTTATGAGCCTGCAACCAAGACCTATTATCATCCATATCAGTGTGCAAAGATTACCTGTGAAGGAGAAGATGTAGGTTTCCTCGGAAAGATTACCTATGAAATCATGGATGATTTGGATATGAGAGTACCTGCTTATGTTATGGAAGTAGACTTAAGAGTTCTCTCTAAATGGTATGGTAAATCACAGGTATTTAAGCCTCTGCCAAAATATGCAGAAGAAAAACGTGATTTTGCTTTTGTAGTAGATAAAGAAATGACCTGTGGTGCGATTGAAGAAGTAATCAAAAAAGCTTGTGCTTATATCACAGATATCAAGCTGTTCGATGTATACGAAGGTGCTCAGGTTGGTTTGGGCAAGAAGAGCATGGCATTTAATGTAGTATTCACACCAAAGGATGAAGAATTTAATACAGAGATGGTTGAAGGATTTGTTAAGAAGATTCTTAAAAATCTGGATAAGAAACTGGGTATTACACTTCGTTCTTAAGATAAGGAATACATTATGAATTTAAAAGATTTTTCTTTTGAGCTTCCGCCGGAGCTGATCGCGCAGGATCCTCTGCCTGATCGCTCCTCGTCAAGGCTCATGATTTTAGACAAAAATACCGGTGAGATTTCACACAAAAGTTTCAAGGATATCATTTCTTTCCTAAACAAAGGTGATTGTCTGGTTTTAAATAATACTAAGGTAATTCCTGCCAGACTCCTGGGTGTGAAAGAAGATACAAATGCTGCCATTGAAGTTTTACTGCTGAAAAGACATGAAAAAGATGTTTGGGAAGCATTGGTTAAGCCCGGTAAGAAAATGAGAATCGGTGCCAGAGTTTCTTTTGGTGAAGGAAAGCTCCATTGTGAAGTGATCGATGTATTAGAAGACGGGAATCGATTGGTCAAATTTGAATATGACGGAATATGGGAAGAAGTATTGGATAGTCTCGGAGAGATGCCGCTTCCTCCTTATATCACTCATAAATTACAGGACAGAAATCGCTATCAGACAGTTTATGCAAAATATGAAGGTAGTGCAGCTGCTCCAACTGCAGGATTGCATTTTACAAAAGAACTGCTGGCACAGATTGAAGCAAAAGGTATTAAGATTGCTTATGTTACCCTTCATGTTGGTCTGGGAACTTTCAGACCTGTAAAGGTAGACAATATTTTAGAGCATCATATGCACTCTGAATATTATGAAGTGACACAGGAAACTGCAGATCTGATTAATGAAACAAAGAAATCCGGAGGTCGAATCATTTGTGTAGGAACGACGAGCTGCAGAACAGTAGAAAGCAGCGCCGGAGAAGATAAACTCGTAAAAGCAGGATGCGGTAATACGGATATCTTTATTTATCCGGGATATGAATTCAAGGTTTTGGACGGACTTATTACCAATTTCCATTTACCGGAGTCAACATTAATTATGTTGGTTTCTGCTTTGGCAGGAAGAGAACATACATTGGCAGCATATGAAACCGCAGTTCAGGAAAAATATCGTTTCTTTTCGTTTGGAGATGCGATGTTTCTGCAATAATGAATAAAAATAAGCTCGATTCATTTACATTTTTAGTTAAAAAATATACTATTTTTAGTGCGTTTTGTTAAATTAAACAAAGAATGGTGTTATAAAGCACGTTTATGCTACGAAATGCACAAAAAGCACTTGATATTTCGAAAAGTATCAAGTATAATAAAGAAGCATACAAAAAATGCATACAGAAAGTGAAGATAAGATATGGATGATAGGAGAAAAAACAGAAGAATTGAATTAGAGGCTAAGCTAATCATTAAAAGACTTGATTCAGGAATGACATCTCAGGAGGTTAGTATTGAAGTTTTGGATGTTTCAAAGAGCGGAATCGGATTTACATGTGTGAAACCTCTTGAAATCGGAGCTGTTTATGAAGCTTACTTAACAATTTGGACGAAAGAAACAATTCATGCATTTATCGAAATTGTTCGTATTGTGAAAGAATCAGATACTTTTGCATACGGAGGTATTTTCATTGGTATGCCGGAGATGGATGCAGCCAGAATTGAAGTGTATGACACGATTCATTCTCAGGCAACAGAATAAAAATGTAAAGGAGATTGGTGATTATGCTTTGTAGTGTTTGTGGAAAGGATTCCCTCGGAGAAGTTTGTAACACCTGTATTCGTTCGGAAGAAAACTTTTATTCAAAAGAGTGGACCTATGTAGAAGGATTAATTGTTAAGAAAAAAGAAGATTTTAAAGTTGTTGTATCGAATGCCAGAATTAGTGGTACTGCAGTTATCAGTACAGCTGCATCAGGTATGAACTCAAAGGTCGATAACTTTAGTCATTATATTGGCGGTGTATTAGAAACAGGTTCATCCAGTTATAATGGAAAGCCTGCGCCTATGATTCATATTAAAAACAGCGGTGGTATGGAAAGATATTTATTATTCCCACAGATTGCCGATGAATCTACATTATTTGCAGCCGTAGAAAAGGCAAAAGCAGCACCGTTAGCCGGAGGCGCAGCAACACCTTCACCTGCACCAAAAGCATCGCTTACATCTGAAATGCAGGAAAAATTAAACAAGCTTGAGTTATTAAAATCAAGCGGTATCTTGTCAGAAGATGAGTACTTAAAAGAAAAAGTAAAATTAGGATTATAAGTTCATGAAATCTAATTTAAGTGAAAAACCAAGCAGAGATTATACAGTGGAACTATGGAGGTTTCTATTCTGTATTGTCGTGCTTGGTTTTCATTTTTTTTCAAAGATTGATCTAAAACCGTTCAAAGCTGGTTATTTGGGCGTTGAGTTTTTCTTTTTATTATCCGGATATGGTGTGTATATGTTTTATCAAAAGCATATGAGCGGAAAATGTATATTGGATCGATTCGATGCCTTTGTAAAGTATATTGGTCAGAGAATTATCAGATTGTATCCCCTGTATTTTTTGAGCGTGTTATCCATGTTGATCGTTAAAATGTTCTTATTACATTGGAGCATTGGAGATACGATGGCTTATATAAAAACACAATGGGCAGAATGGTTTTGGCTGCAATGCGGACCATTAGGAGGGGAAGTGCTGATTAGTGCAAATTGGTACGTGCCTTCATTGTTTTGGTCCAGTATTCTTTTAGTTTTACTGATGGTAATCTTTGATCAGCTTGGTGTATGGATTCTTTGCCCTTTGATATCGCTGGGAATCTATACGTATTTTTATAGATTGATTCATAAAATTGATGTTATTTTTTCATATTATGCAGTTATGAGAGCAATTGCCGGTGTAGGACTTGGAATCTTTTTGGGTGCTTTGATTACGTGGTGTATGAAAAAGTTAACCGATACAAATATTTCTGAGAAATTCTTACATGATATCAGACTTTTTTGCTTTGTGATTGGAAATCTGATGCTTACCTTTGTACTGGTATATGTGCATCTGGGACATAGAAGCGGATGGGATTATGCGATTATTGCATTATATTTTATTGCAATTTTCCTGCTTCTGTTTGGAAAGATGAAAACAAGTGATAAATGGAATGTTGTATTTGGAAAGCTTGGTAAAATGACATATCCAATTTATTTATTTCAAATGCCGGCGATAGAAGTCATCCTTTTTGTTTTTGGATTGAAATAAAATATGATTTAGAATAAAAACAGCTGATTGAGAGGTTTTCTCAACAGCTGTTTTTTTAGTGCCATTATTTATTGTTTATTTTGTGAGATTGTATAAATCATCATAGAAAGTAGGATATGAGATTTTCACACAATCCGCATCCTTCATATCGATTTCGTCATCAATACAAAGAGCAGCTACTGCAAAGCTCATTGCAATTCTGTGATCCAAATACGAATCTAACTGACCGCCATGAAGTGGTTTTCCGCCATTAATAATCATTCCGTCCTCTGTAGCAGTAATGTCGCAGCCCAGTTTTTGGAGGTTTTCTGTCATAACCATGATACGGTCAGATTCTTTCACCTTTAATTCTTTTGCATCTTTAATAATTGTCTGTCCGTTTGCAAAAGCTGCCATGATAGCAATAACCGGAATTTCATCAATCAGAGTTGGGATGATTTCTCCGCCAACGGTAGTTCCGTTTAAACCGGAACTTTTTACGAGAAGATCAGCAATCGGTTCACCGGCATCTACTCGTTCGTTTAATAATTCAATGTTGCCGCCCATAGCCTTGGCAATCTTGATAATTCCGTCTCTGGTAGGATTGATACCTACATTTTTGATGAGTACTTCCGCATTTGGAACAATCAGTCCGGCAGCAATAAAATATGCAGCAGAAGAAATGTCTCCCGGTACGCTGATTTCCAAAGCTCTTAGATCCGGCTCCGGATAAATGGTTGCTGTGGTACCTTGGGATTCAACCTTGGCACCAAAGCCTGAAAGCATCAGTTCTGTATGGTTGCGACTGACAACCGGTTCTGTAACGCTGGTCTTATCATTGGCATAAAGGCCTGCTAATAATACAGAAGATTTTACCTGTGCAGAAGCAACAGGAGAATTGTAATGTATTCCGTTTAAGTTTTTACCGTTAATAATCAAAGGAGTACAGTCATTTCCATTCTGGCTCTGAATATCTGCGCCCATCATAGACAGAGGAGTGATAATTCTCTTCATTGGTCTTTTACAGATTGATTCATCACCTGTCAAAGTTGTGGTAAATGGCTGCGCGGCTAAAATACCTGAGATGAGTCTGGTGGTTGTTCCGCTGTTTCCGGTATAAAGGATTTCACTCGGTGCAGTCAGGCCATGAAGACCTTTTCCGTGAATTAAAATTTCCTCCGGCTTGTTTTCAATCTGAATGCCCAGCTTTTCAAAGCAGGAGATAGTAGATAAGCAGTCAGCGCCCTGCAGGAAGTGAGTTACTTTTGTAGTTCCTTTTGCGAGTGCACCGAACATAATGCTTCTATGTGAAATGGATTTATCACCGGGAACGGCGATTTCACCCTTTAATGATTTGGCATTTTGAAATATCATACTGTAATCCTTTCCGTATGTTTTTGCTTAATTATACTATAAAAATCGATAAAATTTTATCACTTTAAAGTGGAGGTGTCAATTTTTGGTTATTTTTACAGATAAAGTGTTGAAAATATGGAAAGAATTTAGTAAAATAGTAGACAGAAAGCAAATTGTCTGTAAATTCAGTTGTTTTATTCGATAATTCAGACACGAAGAAGGACTGAATGATTAGAAATAATGACAAATAGATCAGATAATGAGCCGATAATAACTGCAGGGGTGCAGCAAACGGAGGTATTGGGTTATGAATATTTACACAACGGACAAGATTCGAAATGTGGTTCTGCTTGGACATGGGGGAAGCGGAAAAACAACGTTAACTGAGTCGATGGCTTACCTGGGCGGTATTACATCTCGTATGGGTAATGTTACGGACAAGAACACAGTAAGTGATTACGGAAAAGAAGAACAGAAAAGACAGTTCTCAATCTCAACATCCGTTGTTCCGATTGAATGGGAAGATACCAAGATTAATATTTTAGATACACCCGGTTACTTTGATTTTATAGGTGAAGTTGAACAGGCAATCAGCGCAGCCGATGTTGCGGTTATTGTTGTTAGTGGAAAGAACGGAATAGAAGTCGGAACATTGAAAGCATGGGAACTTTGTGAAAAATACAATTTACCTCGTATGATTTATGTTTCTGAAATGGACAATGACAAGGCCAGCTTTAAACAGGTTGTAGAAGACTTGGTTGAAATGTTTGGTAAAAAGATTGCACCGTTCCATTTCCCAATTCGTGAAAATGAAAAGTTTGTAGGATATGTAAATATTGTTTCAAAAACAGGTAACAGATGGCAGGGCAAGGAGGTTGTTCCTTGTGATATTCCGGAATATCTGGATGAATATTTGGATAATTATCGTGAAACCTTGATGGAAGCTGTAGCAGAAACTTCTGAAGAAATGATGGATCGTTATTTCGCAGGAGAAGAATTCTCAGAAGCTGAAATCAGAGCAGCCCTTAGAAATAATGTAATTGACGGAACCATCGTTCCGATTACCATGGGTTCGAGTGTATTATGTCAGGGTGTATTTACCTTGTTAGATGATATCGTAAAATACATGCCTAGCCCGGAAAACAGACAGATTGCAGGTATTAACTTAAAGACAAATGAAATTTTTGAAGCGAATTATGATTTCTCTAAATCGAAATCTGCTTATGTTTTCAAAACCATTGTAGATCCGTTTATCGGAAAGTATTCGTTGATTAAAGTTTGTTCCGGTGTATTAAAATCAGATGATTTGATTTACAACAAGGATAAGGATATAGAAGAAAAGGTAAGTAAACTTTATGTGCTTCAGGGATCTAAACCAATTGAAGTAAAAGAACTTCATGCAGGTGATATCGGTGCTCTGGCAAAACTCTCAGCAGCGAGAACCGGAAATAGTTTATCTACCAAAGCAAATCCGATTCAATTTGCAAAAGCTGAAATTTCAAAACCTTATACATATATGAGATACAAGGTGGCGAATAAAGCAGATATTGATAAAGCAGCTCAGGCACTTCAGAAATTAAGTCATGAAGATCAGACTCTTAAGCTGGTTAATGATACAGAAAACAGCCAGATGCTGATTTATGGTATCGGTGATATGCAGCTTGAAATTATCAAGAGTCGTTTATTGAATGAATACAAGGTTGATATTGAATTGTCAAAACCAAAAGTAGCTTATAAGGAAACCATTCGTAAAAACTCTGATGTTGAAGCAAAGTATAAGAAACAGTCCGGTGGTCATGGTCAGTATGGTCATGTAAAAATGAAATTTGAACCAAGCGGTGATTTAGATACAGCTTATGTATTTGAACAGGTGGTTGTCGGCGGTGCTGTACCAAAGAATTACTTCCCTGCAGTAGAGAAGGGTATGCAGGAAGCAGTTCTTTCAGGTCCTTTAGCAGCATATCCTGTAGTGGGCGTTAAGGGTATTCTGTATGACGGATCTTATCATCCGGTGGATTCATCAGAAAATTCATTTAAAAAGGCTGCTATGATGGCCTTTAAAGATGGTGTGTTAAAAGCAAATCCGGTATTATTAGAGCCGATTGCAAATCTCAAAGTTACCGTACCTGACAGCTATACCGGAGATGTCATGGGTGACTTGAATAAACGTAGAGGCCGTGTGCTGGGTATGAATCCAGTAAGTTCCGGCTGGCAGACAATAGAAGCAGACATTCCGGTAAGCTGTCTGTTTGGATATTGTACCGTACTTCGTTCTATGACCGGCGGACAGGGCGAATTCAGTTATGAATTTGTTCGTTACGAGCAGACTCCGTCAGATGTTCAGGAGAAAGAAGTAGAAGCCAGAAAAAATAAAATAAAGGATGCTGCAGAAGACTAATAATTCATTATATCAGTTTCTTTTGTGTGGTTCTCAAAATGGCAAGAGGAAAGCGATTTTGAGAGAGTGTGTGAAATGGGAGATGCGTATGCGTCTCCCGTTTCGCTTTCTTGACTTTTGTAATACATAAGTGTAAAATTTTACTGTATATGCGCAATTAATTTTTACTTGTGTTAAGTTTATATTATCAAGGGGAAAGAATAAAAATGAAAAAGAAAAATAAAACGCTGATTCTTATTGCAGCGGTTGTTCTGTTATTACTATTTGGCGGGATTTTCTATTATGTGACATTACCGGCAATTAATATTCATTCTTCCGGTTTTTGGAGTTTTATCATTGTTCTTACATTGATAATAGCAGCTGTTTTTGCTATTCAAAAAATGTCAAAGGATAAAAGCATTGTAGTAAATAAAAACGGGATTGATGTCAAAGGGGCTGATATCGGATTTAGTAAGTATTTATTCTTACTGGCCGGTGTTTTTGTGATTATTTTTATAATCGGTTCTGTTTTATCTTCGCCGATTGTAAATGCTAATAAATATCAAAAATTATTAAGTGTTAAAGAGTGTAATTTTGTAGAAGATATTCCGGAGGTGGATTTTAGAACCATTCCTCTTTTAGACAGAGATTCTGCTACTATTTTAGGTAATCGTAAAATGGGTAGTATGGTAGATATGGTATCTCAGTTTGAAGTATCCAATGATTATACTCAGATTAACTACCAGAATACTCCGGTTCGAGTAACTCCACTCGAATATGCGAGTCTTATTAAATGGATTACTAATCATAAAAATGGTATCCCTGCTTATATTAAAATTGATATGACAACGCAAAATACAGAATGTGTCAAGTTAAATGAAGGAATTCATTATTCCTATAGTGAATATTTTAATCATTATATTTTGCGTCATTTAAGATTTAAATATCCGACCTATATTTTCGCAGATCAGATCTTTTTTGAAATTGATGAAGAGGGTGTACCATATTGGGTATGTCCGGTCAAGAAATTCAACATCGGTCTGTTTGGCGGAGTGACAGTAGGAAGAGTTGTTTTGTGTAATGCTATTACCGGTGAATGTACGGATTATGCGGTAGAGGATGCACCTTCATGGATTGATAAGGTATATCAGGCTGAACTGTTAATGAATTTATACAATTATCACGGGCTTTATCAGCATGGCTTTTGGAATAGTATTCTTTCTCAAAAAGACTGTCTGAGTACTACAAACGGATACAATTATATCGCTATGGATGATGATGTCTGGGTATATTCCGGTGTTACCAGTGTCAGTGGTGACCAGTCTAATGTCGGTTTTGTATTGATGAATCAGCGAACTATGGAAACCAAATTTTACAAGATTGAAGGTGCGATCGAAGATTCTGCCATGGCTTCTGCACAGGGACAGGTTCAAAATCTTCACTATATAGCAACCTTCCCGCTTCTGTTAAATATTTCGAATGAACCGACCTATTTTATGGCCCTCAAGGATGAAAGCGGACTGGTTAAAAAGTATGCTATGGTTAATATCCAAAAATATCAGTGGGTTGCCATCGGGGATACTGTTAAGGATTGTAAGAAGGCGTATAATACCATGCTGACAACCAATGGAATAAAGATTGGTAATTCAGATGATTTGGATACAATTTCCGGTAAGATTGCGACTTATACGCAGGTCGTAATTGAAGGAAGTTCACATATTTATTTCACGGTAGAGGGTAATGACAAAATATTTGATGCAGATTTAACTGTGGAAGATTTAATTCCGATCGTAACTTACAAAGAAGGAGACGATATCACATTCTCATATACTTTGGGAGATAAGTTACACCAGGTAATCGGATTAGAAAAATAATCAAACAATCAGGACAAGAGAGGATTATTTATGCTTCATATAGCTATTTGTGATGACGACAAAAACATAACCGTGTTATTGCAGGAATTATTATCTAAAAAATACAATAAGAGTATGATTTATCATTGTGTGCATACCTCGCAGGATTTGATTACACTGATTCAAAATGATCAGGCAGATATTGTAATATTGGATATTGCATTAGGGGAAGAGGACGGTATCAGTATTGCAAAATCATTGGGTAAGGAATATCCGCATATCAAGATTATCCTGTTGTCAGGCTTTGCACAGCTTGCCAGCAATGTGTTTGATGCGGAACCGGTAACCTTTTTATCAAAACCGATACAGGAAAACAAACTGTATGCAGCAATTGATAAAGCGACAGAAATGTTAAAGGATCAGTCAAAGGCTGTTGTTAATATTGCAGAGTTTGGCGGAAAGATTAATCGAATTCCTGTCAGCGAGATTGTATGTTTAGAGACAGGAAATCGTTGCTGTAATGTTTATTTAGAAAACAAGACCATGATTGAATCGCCGGCGAAGCTGAAGGATATTATGACCTTGCTTCCGGATTACTTTATTTTTACACATCAAAGCTATGCTTGTAACTTAAATAAAGTGAAATCCTTTTCCAAAGAAGAGGGTGTATTATTAACCAACGATTTGTTGATTCCGGTTAGCCGCAGACACTATAAATCTGTGAAGGAAACGATTTCATTACATATTTAGTTGTAAAACAGATTATATAAACAATGGATTACAGGAGGGGTAAAAATGAAAGGGGCCATTATTGTTTTAGCATGTTTATGTCTGGTAACGGCATGTCTTTTGGGGCTGTTATATTCCAAAGTATCCGGTAAAATAAAAGATGCCGATTTCAAAGCAGACAAATACACAGCATGCCTGGAAACATATACAGCATATCGAAAGATCAGACATGATTATGCAAATTATGTACAGATAATTCCTGTCATGACAGGGGAGGAAAACAGGGATTCGCTTTTGGAACAAAAAAAGCATGTATATGAACTGGCAGTTAATTGGTTAAAGAGGGTTGAAAAGTAAAAATGGTTTGGATCATAATATTGATTATTGTATTGATTGCGCTGTTGACATGTTTGTATATGGTTTATCAAAAATCACTAATATTAAATTATCAGCAGCGAATCGCAAAGGAATGTGATGAATTTTTCTCACATTTAGAACAGCAAATACCGCAGATGAAGCAGGTGGTTACAGAGTTTGAAAAGAGCATGTCAGGGGAAGAACATCCACAGGAGGATGAAGCAGATTATTGGCTTCATGCATTTGATCGTTTTCCGAGACAGGTAAAATCCGAAAATACCGGAATGGTTTTTGTCCTTTCTCATTTTGAGGAAAAATGCAGATTGGAAAATAAAAGATTATCCCATCAGATTTCTTTTTGTCAGGATTTACCGATGACAGATGAAGACTGTACATTCTTTTATTATGCACTTCTTGATATTGTGTGCGGACTTTGTAAAAAAGATGGCAAAGTTAAAGTTATGGATGGCTCTAAATTCAATATGTATCATTTAGTGATTGAGATGAAAGAGTATCAGTCTGTAGGAATGCTTAATAAGGCAAAAATGTTAGGTTTTGCTAATTTTTCCGAATATTTAAGTGCAGCGGGTACAGTGAAAAAATACTTAAAGCACTATGGACTAAAAGTAATTACAGATAACAAAAATGATGGACTAAAAATTGATATCATTACAAAATAAAATGACAGATTGAGAAGATTATGCTCTGCTAAAACATACTTAGCAGAGCATTTAATTTATGCCGCATACTGTCAGTATCCGACAACGATTCTTTTAATACAGTTAAAATGAGTTGTGTATCCTCGGGAGATTCACGCAGCATGCGCATTTTTTCGCTTTCGAGAATTGCCATGAAATAAGGAAGCCTTTCCTCTTCACTGATTTCATTAAATCCGGATACAATTTGTGTTAAAAACTGAATCTTTTCCGGTGCTATATTTTTGAGTCTCGGATCATGTATAAAATCGATGTTTGACATACTATATTCCTTTCGTTATCGAAACATTTCCTGAAACTTTTCGTATTGTTTTCTCTGCGTTTCAGACATATTACTATTTAATATATTTGTTATTATGGATGAATTGCGGGTGGTGTTTTGGACATTGTCAGTATTTGTATCACTGGCATTGGTTAAGGAGGAAAGTGTCTGAAACTTTTGAAACAGTTCAAAGCTTTGTTTCAATTTTTGAAACTGTTCCAGACTGTCTTTTTGCGTATTGTTAAGATATGGATAAGCTGCTTTGGCAAAGGATTCTAAAGCTTCCAAATTCACTCTGAAATTTTCAAATTGAACCGGATTGCACCTATCGAGACAATACATAAGTTCTCTGGCTTTTATATAGGCTGCAAGCAGGGGGTGAAATTCTCGAGGAAGCAGCAGGATAGCTGCTTTAAGTATATTTAATTCATTGGTGGTATAGGTTTGATCAAATTCTGAAACTGGATTCATTTCATTTACAAAGCGCAGGAGTTTCTAGTATTATATGAAAGCCCTGCGCCTGTTAGAAGAATGATTTTATGAAGTTTTATCTTTAGTATTTGACAAAGAATAATCGTTCATCTGTTAGTTGCAAAAATTGCAGCAAGAGAATACTAAAATAAGCAAGATAATACATGAGCAGTCATTGCCGCCAAAGATGTTTGAAAAACTGCCGAAGCCATCGCATTTATTGCAGCCATTGTTTGAGAATAATAAGCAAAGAAGGATAATCCAGATGATACTGTTTTGTCCCATTCTGCCATTCTTCTGACAATTGCAATCTCTATTACAGCAGGTGTTTTCTCTACAACCGCAGCCACTTGTTAATTCACTCATTGTGAACCTCCAAAAATGTTTTTATGCCTTATCTTATGCAAATAGAGTGGGAAAGGTTCTAATATTGGAAATTCACTTGAATAAAAAGAGCAAGAAAGATAAAATATATACATGGACAGTATGGATATTAAGGAAATCAAAAAACGATATGATTTGAATAAAGAGGATGACATTTTAGCCCTTTATACAGCGATTCAGTCAGGTCAGATTAAATTAAATTCTGCCGCCGGCAGACAGCTGGATGATGAAGTATATGAAAAGGCAATGGAGATAAAAAGACTCAGGACTCAGAGAAAACTGGAACAAATAATGCCAAAGGAAGAGTCAGAGCCAAAGAAAAAGAGCCAAAAAGGAAAAAAGGGAAAAAAAGTCATCGTATTAACAAAGGGGCAGGCTAATTTCAGACGTTTTGCTTCTTTTTTGCTGGGCATTTTAGCGTTTTGTTGTCTGGGATATTTTGCATGGGATGTTTATAACGCAGTTCAGGCAGAAAATGAGAGCAAGAAAATGGCTGCGCTCAAGGAAAATACTGTCGTAAATGATATGTACCGGGAACAGGTTGTTACCAAGGTGGATGATAATACGGGCAGTAAACAGCAATTTGTTGTTCTGGATGAGTATAAAAGTTTATATAATCGCAATAAAAACCTAATCGGATGGCTAAAAATAGCCGATACTAATATTGACTATCCTGTTATGCAAACAGGTGATAATACTTTTTATCTGGATCATGATATAAATGGTCAGACAGATAAGAACGGCATGCTGTTTTTAGATGCCGCCTGCGATATCACAAAGCCCACGACAAATATGATTGTCTATGGGCATAATATGCGTTCAGGGAATATGTTCGGAAATTTAGATAAATACAAATCCGTAAAATATTGTAAAAAGCATCCGATTATTATGTTTGATACGATTTATGAAAAGAGACAGTATGAGGTTGTATTTGCTTTTCAGTCACATATCTACAATGCGGATGAAATTGCTTTTAAGTATTACCAGTTTATTGATGTGACATCGGAAATGGAATTTGATTCAAACATCAACAGTATTCGAGAGATTGCCATCTATGATACAGGCTTATCTGTAGAATATGGAGATGAGCTGATAACACTTTCAACCTGTGATTATGAGGAAAAGGACGGCCGTTTTGTAGTCATAGCAAAGCGCATTCAATAAAAGTTGTTTACTAAAGGAGACAGCAATGGCAAAGAATACAAAACAGAAGAAAAAAGGGAAACAGAAAAATAACAGACAGATGAGACGAACCGTAATGGGAACCTTATCTGCATTATTTATGATTTCTGCGATTATAGTAGCGTTGATTCCGACACCGAAATCCAAGGCGGCAACTGATATGCCGGACAATGAAGATATTCCGGCTGCAACAGCCAATACGGATACGGCATTTCCGGATTATACCAATGCATCCAATTTTACCGTATATTCGAGTATTGATGGTAAGTTCCGTGTTTCTTATGGTATTCACGGCGGCAGCTATACCGGTGTTATGGTTTATTATAATAAAAATGAAATGGTATCCGGTGGTAGCTTGACTATTCCTGAAATGATGGGGGCTGCTTTATATAATCCTGATAATAGACAGTTTATCGCTGTAAATGACAGAAATTTACCTCTTTATTATCAGTCAAGAGCAGAGCAGACCAATCCGTATGTAGAAGCTATCTATACACTTTGCAGTAGCACAAATCAGGCAGATTGGGACGGACAGGTTTTATATACTATGGAGAATGAACCGAGAGATGAATATGTCATGGTTTCAGATAATTCACTTCTCCCAAATCCAATTGTATCGAATCAGCTCATGATTCCGGTTGAATATATCGGAAGCACCAGATACGACGTTGATATTGCACGTGTAAACAGATTTAGAGATAATGACGGTATTTTTGTGACAGGAGATAATGAGGGTGTATTTGAAGGTGCTACCAACTTTTCTTCCTTAACCATTCCAAATGGTATCAAGGCAGTTGGAGACAGAGCCTTTGCCGGATGTCAGATGCAGTCAGTATTTATTGACAACGGTACCAGCATTATCGGTAACTATGCATTTAACAACTGTAATCAGTTATCCAGTCTGACATTAACAGAGCCGTCTCTTTTGAGAGAAATCGGAGACAGAGCCTTTGAAGGATGTACTTACTTAACCAATTTAAAGATTCCGGATCAGGTTCAAAAGCTCGGTAATTACTGCTTTAAGGACTGTACAAATTTATCAGCGATTAATATTTATGGATTAAATAATGATGGTAATACATCATTAACTACCATTGGTAACGGATTATTCTACAACTGTAGAGCGCTTGATCAGGTTGTATTCCCTGACAGAGTCAGCAATATGGCAGAAGTTGAATATACCTGTTATAACTGTCAGGCAATGACTTCTTTAGGACTTCCGAAAGAAGCCTCCGGTGTGTTTAAAGCAAATAATGTAAAAGGTTGTCAGCAGCTTCAAACCGTTCGCTGTGTATCAAACAATTTGAGCTTTGAATGTCCGACCGGCGGTCCGCATGATGAAAACAGCGTACCTGAAAACTGTACCTTTGGAAAAACGAACTTGGGTTACAATTCACCATTCGTAGATGAATACGAAATCAGTGATGAATTTTGTATTATTTCTTATAAAAACTCAGCTGCATTTAATTATGCACAGGCTCATAATTTGGCATTCGGATATTTAGATGCGGATTGTCCGGGCTGGTTTGAAAAGGTAGTGGATGGTAACGTATTCTGTGTAGATGAAAATAATCAGTTGGTTCGTTTCAACAAAAATAACGGAAGCGGAAACAATGTTATTATTCCGGATAATATCGGTAAATATCATGTAAATACCATTAAAGCAAATACCTTCCAGAATAATACAGATATTGAATATTTATATATTCCTTCGAGCGTACAGACCATTGAAGATGATGCATTCAGAGGCTGTGTCAACTTAAAGACAGTTCAGTTTGATGATGCGGATTCCATTCAGTATTTGGGACAAAATGCATTTAAGACAGATGTTTCCAATGTTCAGCTCGACAGAGATGGTGACGGAAAAACAGATTCCGATTATGTGGGACTGAAATTTATCGGTGCAATCAATGAATCAAATTTGCCATATCAGTATGCAATTGATATAGCAAACAATTACAACTCGGCAGAAGCACCGACACAGTATATTACATATGCCAGCAAGTTCCCTGAGAATATGCAGATTGTTCTGGATGTGACAAAGGATGAGAATACAGGTGCTGTCACGAGCGCTGTACCTACTTTGGTCGGTGTTCCGAATGAAAAGCAGCTTCAAGGTCTCGAATCATACAGTATCAGTACCTATACAGGTGACAGTGAATATGTAAAGACAAAAACACAGGAAAATGATATTGTTGCGAGTGCAAATCGTAAATATCAGAATAATTTACTGTATCCAAACTCACCAATGACACTGACTGAAGAAGAACAGGCAGTCATTGATGCAGTATATCATGTTCATGTTCCTGCAGGTGTTCGTGCGATGAAGGAAGATTTGTTCAAGGATAATGACAGTGTAGAAAGTGTTATCTTTGAAACCATTGAGTCAGTACCGAATGATACATTCAAGGGATGCGATAATCTCAAAACCTTTATCATGGGATCCAGTCAGAATCCAAATGGTGAAAAACTTGGTGATCATGTATTTGAGAATTGTCCAAAGCTTGATAATGTTCAGCTACCTGCTACTTTGACTGAAATGGGAGAACTTCCTTTCAAGGATTGTTTAAGCCTGATGGATGTTGATTTTGATAATTCTCCATACTTTACCTGTGATGAAGCAATTATTTATCAGTTAGGTCCAGATGGTAAAAAAGAGAAGGTAGTGGAATGTTTACAGGCAAGAGGTGTTAATGTAGGTTCTTCAAAACTTTCTCAATCAGAAATGGAAGGCATCAAGGAGATTGCAAAGGGTGCATTCCAGAACTGTACAGGCATCAAGGAAGCATACCTGGATACCAGTGAAATTGATACCGTACCGGAATCATGTTTTGACGGTGCGACTCAATTAACCTATGTATCACTTCCTACAACCTGTAAGAAAATTAAAAAATACGCTTTTAGAAATACTGCATTATCGACAGCTTATATTCCGGCAAATGTATCAAGCATCGATGACCTGGCATTTATCAAAGGAAATCCGGATACCGATTCCTTTGACGGATATTTACAGGGTCTTACCGTTCAGTGTGAAGAAAACAGTACCGCTCATTGGTATTGTGATGATAAGGATGGTATTACACCTGAGTTCTATGTGCCGGAATATACAGTAGAATTTATTGATTATGATAATTATGTATTAAAGACACAAAAGGTTAAAAAGGGTGCCAGTGCTGAAGCACCTCGTGTATTCAGACAAGGCTATGTACTGACCGGATGGAGCAAAGAATTTGATCGTGTTACAGAAGATATTCAGACTCAGGCTCAGTATGTAGAAAGTAATGCACCGGATATTGACGGATATTATTCAGTCGTATTCCAGGATTTTGATGGTCTTTATAAATGGGATACACAGTATCTCAAACCGGGTGAAACACCGGCTATGCCAGGAGTAACACCTTCTCGTAAGGGATATATCTTTAGCTATTGGGAGCCTTCAAACTTTACCAATATTCAGGTGACCAGCAATATGATTGTAAAAGCATATTATATTCTGGATGAAGATTACAAGGATGAACCGGAAAGTGTAGACCCTGATACCAAGAAGAATCGTTATAAGGTTTCCTTTGTAGATTATGATGGCAAGGAAATTGATTCTCAGATTGTATTAGAAGGTAATTGTCCAAATCCTTCTACAGTTGAACCGGTCAGAAGAGGATATACCTTTACTACCTGGTCTCCATCAAACTATGCTGAGGTTCCTGTAACAGGCAATATGACTGTAAAAGCACTTTATAAAAAAGGTGCTGCTGAGGTTGGCGGAGTAGTAGGCGGCGGAACTACTTCAAGTGAAAGTTCAACCCCATCAACAGGTGGCAATACCAGTTCATCAAAGCCATCATCAAGTAAGCCAAGCAGTAACTCATCAGGAACTACAAACGAAAAAGATAATACAAATAGCAATTCGAATACAACGAGTTCAAACAGAAATCCGGTAGGTTCTTCTGTTAGCGGAAATTCGGCTTCCAGACCGGCAACTAACAAGAAAAATACCGGTACCAGAGTAGAAACTACAAAATCAGGTCTTTCTAACAGAGATTTAATTACAGCCAGTGTAGCCGGTTCAAATGATAATTTTGTTGTAAAGATTACTGACAGTGAAGAAGCAAAACAGGCAATTGAAGCTGCATTATTAAAAGAATACGGTTCACTTGATGACCTTAAATTCTTTGCAATGGATATCAGCCTTTATGATTCAACCGGAACTACAAAGATTATGGATACAACCGGTCTTACCGTAACCATCACAATGCCTCTTCCGGATGCATTAGCCGGATATGCAGGTAACAATAAAGCCGGTTCTGTAAAGAATGGTGATTTTGAAAAACTGGCTTCGAGATTAATTACGATTGATCATGTACCTTGTATTTCATTTGAAGCAAAGCACTTCTCTCCATATACCATTTATGTAGAGACAAATAATCTGACACAGGGTATTAGTGATGCGACACCAAAGACAGGTGATGGAATTCACCCGAAATGGTTCCTGGCAATCGGACTTGCTTTATTATCAATTTTAATGTTTTTAGGAAAGGGCTCAAAGAATAGAGTCGTAAAAGTAGTCTAATGAAAAAATGGATTTGTAAATGTTTAGGTATTGGGCTTTTAGCAATCGCAGTTGCAATAGCCCTGGTACCGGCCTTTCAATCCCGAGCTCTTGATAAGGGCGAGGATTTTGTAAAAAATGGTGATATATTGGTTTCTTATACAGGCACAGCGAAAGCTGTGTCTGTTCCTGCTGGTATCAGAATCATTCAGGCAGAAGCATTTTCAAATCAAAATAATATTCAAAGTATTTCGTTTCCAAGTAGTTTAAAGGTGATTGAAAACGGAGCTTTCAGAAGCTGCGAGAATTTACAAAAAGTTACCTTTAACGAAGGTCTTGAGACCGTAGAAAGCGGAGCCTTTGCGATGTGTAAAAATTTAACAGAGGTTAATTTTTCTAATACTGTCTGTGAAATCGGCGCAGGAGTATTTGCAGGTGATGAAAAGTTATATGGAGTTAATTTAGGTAAGAATCCGTATTATTACTGTAAAAATGGTGTGTTATATTCGGCAGACGGGAAAACATTAATTCAGTATTTTCCTGCCGGACATCCGGAGGAATTTGTGATGTCAGATAACATTATCAACGTAGAACGATATGCTTTTTGGGGCTGCAAGGATTTAGAAAAGGTTACATTAAGTGCAAATCTGGAACTGGTTCCGGAATATGCATTTTCAAACTGCACGGATTTAAAGGATATTTCATTCCCATATTCGATTCGAAAGATTGGTGCAAAATCCTTTGAGGATTGTAAAAAATTAACATCTATTTCGATTCCTCCGACCGTTTCCTATATTCATCCAACAGCCTTTGACGGATGTACCAATGTACGTATTGTTGCACAGGAAGGTAGTCCTGCTTATGAATTTTATCAGACATTTTCTGCATCATTAGCTGAGTCAATGGAAAACACACAAACCGTCAGTGACAATGCCATTGGCAGTTTATATTTAGGGGATGAATCATCCGATGATGAGTCAGAAGATGAGGATGTCTCGCAGGAAGAAGAAAATCCTTATGCGGTAGGTAAATACAATCCAAACAGACCGAGTGATGTATCTGACTTAAATGTATCAGATTATTATGCTGTGGATTCACCGGATCTCATCGGTAAGTCAAGAGTAGTCGGAAATGAAGCTGTTATTTGGGAAAAGATAGATTCCAAAAAGGATGAAGGAACTGAAGAAAAGGGTTTTCAGGCAGATCAGACCATCGGAGCTGACAGTGATCAAATAATCGGGTACAAGGCATATTATGAGGATAGTACCCTGAATAAGGTTTCACTGGAAGATAATGTAAAAGGAATTGATGATTTTGCATTTGCCAGAAGTTCGCTGAAGGGAATTGAAATTCCATATGGAGTTGAAACAATCGGACTCGGAGCTTTTTATCATTGTGATAAGCTGTCTAAAGTGTTGATTCCGGAAAGTGTAAAAGAAATTCAACCGGAAGCCTTTGAAAAAACAAAATTCTTGGATCAGTTTTATAAAAAAGGAAACGATGATTTCCTGATTGTAGGTGATCAGTTATTGTTAGCGTACAAGGGAGACGGTCAGACTGTTTATATTCCGGACGGTGTAAAACGAATTTGCAGTAAGGCATTTCAAAATCATTCGGAAATCGAAAAACTGGTACTTCCGGATAGTATTGAAATTGTAGATGAAGCAGCCTTTGAAGGTTGCCTGGGACTAACTACTGTTCAAAATCTTGATAAAGTAAAAAAGATTAAGGATCGCGCCTTTAAGGATTGTCCATTAACAAAGATTCATTTAGGAAAAGAATTAACAGAGGTCGGACTGGGAGCTTTCCAAAACTGTGCATCTCCAAGTGTTGTATTTGAAAATGACAGGGATGCATGTAGATTATCCTATGAAAAATCAGCATCCATCTATCTAAATAATAATTTCAGAACTCCTGCCTTTGGAGATAGTAAAGTAGCGGTAATTGATGCAGGTTTTGATGATTATGAGGAAAGTATATTTGATGAGGATTATTTAGGCTTCAAAGGTCTGGTAGTTTCGCTGCCAAACGGTTTGGATTCTGATAACAGAACGGCAAAGCTTGAATATTGTACTATGCTTCCTAACGCCGGTGAATCCTTATTAAAGATTCCGGATTATGTTACAATTGATGGGAAAGATTATGAACTGATTAGTGCAGATAAAAATGCATTTAAACCGCTTACCAAACTTGACAGATGGTCGTCGCAAAATGTGTCGGCTGTGATTCTGCCGGCCAAGCTGGGAAGCTTTGAAGAATATGAACCTGATTTTGAAGCATATGAGCCTGTGGAGAAAACAGATGCTACAATTGTTTTAGATTCTAAGTTTCCTTCAGCAGAACTTATGTCAGTGGAAGTTTTAGATGATGATGTGAATCATTATAAGCTCGTCGTAAATGATAATGAACAAAATGCACAGAAGCTTAAGCAGAAAGTGAATGAGTATTTTGGAACTGTTTCTCCGGGACAGTTAACTGCATTTGAACTGAATTGTCTCGATGAAAAGAGTAATCTGCCTATTTCAACATTTGGTGAAAATCAGGTAGTGGTTAAGGTGCCTGTTTCAGAGACACTGAGTAAACAGGATATATGTGCAGTGACACTGGATAAAGGTGATAAATTAGAACTTTTATATGGTACCAAAGAAACAGAAGACGGCCAGAACTATTTTGTATTCAGAACCTCGCATTTTTCACCGTATGGTATTTATGCAGGACTGGGTGATTCCGCAGATCTTATACGAAGTGAAACAGCAAACAGAAAACAGCTGGATGAATCGCCGGATACATCCGATCGTTCTTTGGGATATTGGTTATTGGTCATTGCGTTAGGTTTGTTTGGAGCAGCACTTTTGATTTATACACCTATGACCGTGAGGGATAAATAAATATGTATATGAAAAAAGAATCCGATATCGTCGGATTCTTTTTTATGCATCTCTTTTTTATGTATCAATATTCAATGACCGGGAAATAGGATATAAAGTTTTTCATGGCATCTGTCATAATAGCTTCATCCTTATAAACCAGTCCGATTTTTCGTTTCGGCAGATTCTTTTTAAAGGTTAATTCCTTTAAAGAACCATTTTGTATATCCTCTTTTACAAAGTCTCGAATAACACAGGCAATTCCTAAATCGATTTTTGCCAGTTCAATTAATAAATCCATAGTATTGATTTCGATGATATTTTCCATGTGAATCTGATTTGAGGATAAGTACATATCTACATATTTTCTGGAGATATTTTCCTTATTCAGCATCATAAAGGTACCATTTTTTAGGATGGTATCCTTGTCGTTTCCTTCTCGAATTCTCAAATTTTCCAAATAAGAATTTGTGGTAACAAAGGTATCCTGTATTTCCATAAATGGTGTATAAATCAGATTGTTTGGATTGGAAGGGATTCCTACGATACCGATATCAGTAACGCCGTGATCAATATCTCTGATTGTTTCTAGTGACGGATGACAGGTTATGGTTACCTTGATATGAGGGTTATCTTTTACAAAATTTTGCAGATACGGCAGTAAAACGTATTTACAAAGAGTTATGCTGACTCCAATGGAAATTTGGGAGATGCCGAGTTGATTGGCTCTTTTTATTTGTTCTTCGCCGCGGTGAATCGCAGTAAAGGCTGTCTTGACCTGGTCATATAAAAGCATGCCTTCCTGAGTCAGAGTAACTCCTCTGGAGGACCTGGTAAACAATGAAACTTCCAGATTTTGTTCCAGCTTTGATATTGCTTTTGAAATGGCCGGCTGACTGATATATAGCTGCTTGGCAGCACTTGATATATTCTGAGTGTTTGCAACGGTATAAAAGATATAGTATAAATTCAAATTATTTTCCATTTATCTGACATTCCCTGTTTTTATATTTATTGACACTTATAAAGCTGTGAAGCCATTTATAATATAGGTTTTCGTGGTTTCATTGACCTAGATTATATCATAATTAGGGATTATATCAAATATAAATAATATGTATTATATTTATAGCTTGGTATCTGCTATACTTTGTATTAGTATCGAAACGGTATTTGTATTGTATTTCATTGAAAAATAGTGTTAAATACAATATGAAAATAGTAAATGACAGTGATTGGAAACAATCGAAACAGAAAAGGAGGAAAAGAAACATGGGAATGACTATGACACAGAAGATTCTTGCAGCACATGCAAACTTACCCTATGTAGAAGCAGGGCAATTAATTGAGGCTGATCTGGATCTCGTGCTTGGAAATGATATTACAAGTCCGGTTGCAATTAAAGAAATGAGCAAAATGAAGGTTGACGGAGTATTTAATAAGGATAAAATTGCTTTAGTACCTGACCATTTTGTTCCGAATAAGGACATTAAATCAGCAGAACACTGCAAATGCGTAAGAGAATTTGCCAGAAAGAATGAAATTACAAACTACTTTGAAGTAGGTCAGATGGGTATTGAACATGCACTTTTACCTGAAAAAGGACTTACAGTAGCCGGTGATGTAATTATCGGTGCTGACTCACATACATGTACTTATGGTGCACTTGGTGCATTCTCAACCGGTGTAGGAAGTACAGATATGGCTGCCGGTATGGCAACAGGAAAAGCTTGGTTCAAGGTTCCGGGTGCTATCAAATTCAATATTATCGGAAAGCCAAACAAATATATCAGCGGTAAGGATGTAATTTTACATATCATTGGTATGATTGGTGTTGACGGTGCATTATATAAATCTATGGAATTCGTTGGAGAAGGTATCAAGAACCTGACTATGGATGACAGATTTACCATTGCAAATATGGCAATTGAAGCAGGTGGAAAGAATGGTATTTTCCCTGTTGATGACTTAGCAATTGAATATATGAAGGAACATTCAACCAGAACCTTTACTGCATATGAAGCAGATGAGGATGCAGTATATGATGAGGAATATACGATTGATTTAAGTACTTTAAAATCAACTGTTGCATTTCCACATCTTCCTGAAAATACACATACAATCGATGAAATCGATGAAATCAAGATTGATCAGGTTGTTATCGGTTCTTGTACAAACGGTCGTATTGATGACCTTCGTGCAGCCGCTGAAATCTTAAAAGGTAAAAAAGTAAAAGAAGGAATGCGTCTTATCGTCATCCCTGCTACTCAGGCTATTTACTTACAGGCTATGGAAGAAGGCTTATTAAAGATCTTTATTGAAGCCGGCGGTGTAGTTTCAACTCCGACTTGTGGTCCGTGTCTGGGCGGATATATGGGTATCCTGGCTGAAAATGAAAGATGTGTATCTACAACAAACCGTAACTTCGTAGGTCGTATGGGACATGTTACCAGTGAAATCTATCTGGCTTCTCCACAGGTTGCTGCAGCCAGTGCTATTACAGGTACTATTGCAGATCCTGCAAAGGTAATGGCTTAAGATTATAACAGTTTTCATATCGTATAGTTAGAAAGGAAATAGAAAAATGGAAAATGCAGTAGGAAAAGTTTTTAAATATGGTGACAATGTAGATACAGACGTTATTATTCCTGCAAGATATCTGAATTCTTCAGATCCAAAGGAACTTGCAATGCACTGTATGGAAGATATTGATACAGAATTTGTAAACAAGGTTCAGGCCGGTGATATTATTGTAGCTACTAAAAACTTTGGATGTGGTTCCTCAAGAGAGCATGCACCAATCGCAATTAAAGCTTCAGGTGTTAGTGTAGTTATTGCTGAAACTTTTGCCAGAATCTTTTATCGTAATGCGATCAATATCGGTCTTCCGATTATTGAATGTCCGGAAGCAGTAAAGAATATTGAAGCAGGAGATGAAGTAGAAGTAAACTTTGATACCGGTATGATTTATAACAAGACAAAGAATATGGAATTCAAAGGACAGGCTTTCCCTCCATTTATGCAAAAAATCATTGCTGCACAGGGTCTTGTGAATTATATCAACAATAAATAATACCTTTTTTATCAGTCATTAATTGGTAAAGAATGAGAGATGCTTTTTATTCATTATAAAAGCATCTCTTTTTTTATTTTTCCTTATTTCACTTTTTGCTTTTTTGTTTACTAAAATTGCACATTTCTTTGACTTTGTTGTGCAAAATGTATATAATATATTCAAATTATACAAAATTACTAGTGAATTATATGAATGAATAAAAGGGAGTGATGCAGGATGATTTCTTATTCTCTCACAACAAATCTGGAGAGTATAAAAGAATATCAAAAACTGGCAGAAGAATGCAGTGCAAGTTATGAAATCAATGATTTTACTTTGCCGAATCTGTTGGATGACACAGAAAAATGTAATGCCTGTATTGAGCTTTACAAAAAAGCAAAAATGCCGGCGGGATCAACCATGCACGGAGCCTTTTATGATGTAATTCTTTTTAGTAATGACAGCCGGATTAAAGAAATCGGACAGCTGCGAATGCATCAGAGTATGGAAATAGCAAAAGCATTGGATTTGAGAGCTGTTGTTTTTCATACCAATTACAATCCATTTTTGATGAGTGAATCCTATGATCAGTCTGTTATCAGTCAAACAGTCTCTTATTTAAAAATACTACTTGAAGAATTTCCCAATATCACCATTTTACTGGAAAATATGTTTGATGAATGTCCGGATATTATATTAAGCATATGTTTAGAATTAAAGAGTTATAAAAATTTTGGCGTGTGCCTGGATGTATCTCATGCTTATTTAGCCGGAGATGAAATAGAAATATGGTTTCAGACACTGGCTTCTGATATCAAGGAAATACATATCAATGATACGGACGGAAAGGCAGATTTACATTTGCCGCTTCAGGAAGGTGTTTTGCCTATTTATGATGTATGTGAATATATTCAGACATATTGTCCAAATGTAAGAATCGTAGTGGAAATATCAGATGTATCAGGACAAAAGAGTAGCCTAAAATTGTTACATGAATTGCTGGATTAAAGCAAAAAGATAAGTGAAGGAGTGATTTGTATTTTAGAACAAATTTTTGAGTACATGAATCAGCTTGTCAATGAAAAAAATTTCCAAAAGGCAACTATGATATTGACCAATCTGGGCAAAGTATTGGTAAATGCAGACCGAGTATCATTCTGGTATTGGGATAGAGAAAATAAACAGTATTGGACCATTGCAGCTTCAGATGGCGGAAAAATTGTAGTAGAAGAAGGCTCCGGGATTGTCGGTGCCTGTATCAGCCAAAATCAAAGTATTATGATTCATAATCCGTATGAGGATTTGCGTTTTAACAGTGAAGTAGATAAAAAAACCGGATATTTAACCAAATCAATTTTATGTATGCCGGTTACCGATTCGAAAAATGAAGTAATCGGAGCTTTTCAGGCAATTAATAAAATTGGTGAAGGCGAGAATCCCTGTTTTGATGACGAGGATAAAAAGAGAATGACGTTAGCCTGCGTTTACTCCGGAAAGCATTTGGAATCCTATATGATGAATTTAGAGGCTTCCACCGATCCTCTTACCAAACTTTCAAATCGCAGAGGCTTTTATGATTATTTGGTTTTATGCGAAAAGCCGGTTAGTTTTATCATGTGCGATATTGATTTCTTTAAAAAAGTTAATGATACCTATGGTCATAACGGCGGAGATGAAGTTTTAAAAACGATTGCTGGTATTTTAACGAAACATACAAAAGATTATGGAAAAGCATTTCGCTGGGGCGGAGAGGAATTTCTTCTTTGCATACATGTTTCAGATGGCGAAAGTGCTTTTGATATTGCAGAAAAAATCAGGAAACAGATTGAAGCAACAACGATTGATTTTGAACAACAATGTATTAAGGTAACGATGTCATTAGGTGTAAAAGATTCTGTTTTGCTTAATAATGTAGAACAGGAATTATCTATCGTGGACGCTAAACTTTATGAAGCGAAAAAGAACGGAAGAAATAAGGTTGTGATTTAGATGAAAGCAGAAGTTTTTATTAGTTATAGTTCAAAGGATACAAAATTTGTTGAGGATATTGCTGCATTTTTAGAGCAGCTGAATATTTCCTATTGGAAGGCACCGGAGCATATTCCGGCCGGGTCGAGTTACGCCAAGGAAATCCCGGCAGCAATAAAAGAATGCAGAATTTTTTTACTTTTATTATCTGCGAATGCACAGGATTCTATTTGGGTGGAAAAGGAGATTGATCAGGCAATATCTCTGAGAAAAACATTGATTCCGATTCAAATGGATACCCAGAAATTAAATGATACCTTTGGGTTTTATTTAAATAATGTGCAGATGATTTCTTTTGTGGATAAAAGCAGGGAATCTTATGATGAATTAAAGAAAAAATTGTTTTTTAGCCTGCAGCTAGAGGAAACGCCGCAGAATAAGCTTCATGACAGGGCAGTCGTAACTCAGTCTGAAATGTTAAAGAGCAGTAATCGCAGGGTTACTTCTTTTTCGCCGAATCGTATTCCGATTGTATGTGATAAATGCGGCGGTAAAATTGAAATGACCAGAATCGGTGTCTATGTATGTAAGGCGTGTAAGCATGAAAATTTTGATGATTTTCAAACCATCAGAAATTTACTAAATCAAAAAGGCCCTATGCCTGCGGCTTTGATTGCCAGAGAGACAAAGGTTCCCAGAAGTATTATAGAATATTTCTTCAAGGAAGAGTATTTGGAAATACCAAACAGTTCCAGTTTTCGTATTCGTTGTAAAAAGTGTAATAATCCAATCAGAACCGGTGAATATTGTGAGGCATGTAAGGCAGCGCGTTCGTAGGTAAAGCTTATGGGTAAAATAATTTGGGCGGTATGTGACAGCCGCAAGGATTTATATGAAATGCAACGTTTGATCAATGAATCCGGAAGTATGAAATTAAATGCATTTATATCTCTGCAAAAAATGGAGCGTTTTGTAACTGATTTTGAAAAAAATGATATTGAAACCAGAGATATGCCGGCTTTGATACTGCTTGATTATGATATGCAAAAGAAGAATAATTTTCTTGAGCTTGATTATATCAAAAATAAGCAGGTGCTAACCGGAATTCCTTTGTTTTTTATGTTGAAAAACAAAAATGATCAGATTTTAGAAGAGTGTGTGGAGAAAGGGGCAATATTGGTTGTGGATATGCCTTTTTCACGTATGGATTTAATTCGAATTGAACGTATGGCCTGGCAGCATGAGGTAACAAAGAATTACGAAAAAATCATGCAAAATCAGTCCAGAGATTTAAAAATGGCCAAAGAGATTCAGTCACTTAATGAACAGCTTAAAAGCAGAAACGATTTGCTTTCTCAGATTTTTGGTCGATATTTTTCGGATCAGGTGTTACAAACAGTATTGAATCAGGATCCGGAAAAACTCTTAGTTGGTGAAAAAAGAGAAATGACAGTGATGCTGGCGGATATCAGAGGCTTTACTATGGTAGCCAAACAAATGGATCCGGCAGATATGACCAGTTTGTTAAATCATTTTTTTGATCACATGGTTACCATTATTATGAAATATCAGGGGACTGTGATAGAACTATTGGGTGATGCGATACTGGCGGTATTCGGAGCTCCTATTGAAGATGAAGCGCATGCATTAAAGGCCTGCCGAGCAGGGCTTGAAATGCAAAAAGAAATGGATGCAATCCGGGAATTTTCAATCGTAAATCAATACCCGCAGCTGGATATCGGAATTGGTATTCATACAGGAAATGCATTTATCGGTAATATTGGTTCAGAAAAAATGATGCGTTATAATGTCATCGGAAGTGCTGTGAATGAAGCTTCCCGCCTGGAGGGTTTCAGTGTAGGCGGTCAGGTCTTGATTTCTGAATCTACCTATCAGAGAATCTGTGAAAAGGCTGAGATTTTTGAATTCTTCTTTGCGAAAGGAAAAGGTCTGACTGAACCACTTGTTATTTATAATTTACAGGGTGTATATACAGAAGATGGTTTTCTTTCTATTTCACCAAAAGATGATGAAGAAAAACTTATCACACAAGATGTCATCGGACATATACAGGTTTTAGATAAGAAACAGATTTTATCACAGGAATATCAGAGAAAGCTGGTTTCATATCATAGTGGTAAACTGATTTTTGAAGCAGGTATCAAGGAAGAACTGGATGAACTGATGGATGTCTGTATCAGTGGTTATCAGGGTGAAATTCTGTTTTTTGAACAGGTTTACGGAAAAGTGACACATAAAAATGAAACGGAAATTGAAATTACCTTAACAGGTGGGGATCGTTCTTTTGTAGAAAGAAGATTGGAGCAGCTATGAGTTTCTTAGAGTATAAAGTTCAAACAATTTCATTAAATGATGAAGTTTATCAGGGAATTCATCTGGCAGATGAGAATTTTGCTGTTTTTATATTGAGTGATGATAGGGCGGCTTTGCTTCCCGGTCAAACGGTGATGCATCCATTTTCTTATGATGCATTTCGGCAGTATGAAGAAAGGTTTGAAAAAGCAAAAGAAGCACATTGGCTTTTTATCGGGCAACAAAAGGACGCACACATCTTTATGATGCTCAGTAAAGATAAAAACATCAGAAGTCATGAACTTTTAGAATACATCATATCAAGTTTTGGTCTCGTGAAAGGGAATCATATTCATGCAATCGGATGGATTCCTGCTGTTGTATCCAATGTACAAAGCAGTGTAAATAATTACTTTGAAAATGAATCAGTACTGCTGGAATATCAGCAGCTATATTTATCCAAGGTATTAGACTATTTTAAAGAGACGAAAGTGATTTATGCCAAGGATTTTGCTGCTCAAAATCCGGACTATAAACAAACATATCCTTTGTATCAGAAAAAACCACTGCCCTGGGCCTATGTAGAAACAGATCGGATTGCACCTGAAGGATGTGAGATTTATTTAAAAACCTTTGAAAACGAATCCGGTGTCAGTGTAAAGGCCGGACGTGACAATATTATAATGATTGGAATCAAGGGTGAAGTTTACCCGATTAAGAGAGAGGTTTTTGAAAAGACTTATCAGCCGACTGAGGAGGATTTGGATATATTTGAAAATATGATGGAGTATCTTCCGGCTGCTGAAATAGGAGCCCAAAAGGAATATATCGGAATCGATGAATATGCAAAACTTTGTTATCCGATGAATTTGTCAAAGGTATATGTAAAAAAACTTGATCAAAGAGTAAAAATATTCCCAATCGATGAAAAAGCAGATTACTTCCTCGGTCAGATTGGGGATTATCTCGTTGTCAGAGAAGACCAGGAAACAGATGTGTATATAATCAGGGAGGATATACTTCCTGCAACGTATGCTTTTGTATCGATTTGAAAATTTACAAATTAAAAGATTATATGATATACTGTAAAAGAAGTAAATTTGCTTAAAGGTAAGATGAACTATGATAGGATATGTGAAAGGAATTCTCGCAGATATTGATGAGGATTCTATTATAATAGATGTAAACGGAATGGGGATTCATGTTCTGGTCGGAACAAATCTATTAATGCAATTACCGGCTGTCGGAGAACAAATCAAGGTATTTACTTATACCTATGTAAAAGAGGATGCCTTTTTGTTATATGGCTTTCAGACCAAGGATGAGCTTAATTTATTTAAGCTCTTAATTAGCGTAAGCGGCATCGGACCGAAAGGCGGTTTGTCTATTTTATCTTTGTTTACAGCAGATGATTTACGATTTGCCATTTATTCCGGAGATATAAAAAGTATTTCTCAGGCAAATGGTGTGGGTAAAAAAACAGCAGAACGTTTAGTTTTAGAACTGAAGGATAAAATTTCGATTTCTGATAACAGTGCAGATTCGCTTATGTCAGAAATCAGCAAGGATACAGGAAATGATTTAGGAGCCAGCCGTAAAGAAGCAATTGAGGCTTTGACAGCTCTCGGATACAGTCCAATGGATGCAACCAAGGCTGTAAAACAGTTAAATCCGGATCCGGACATGAGTGTAGAGGATATTCTCAAGGGCTCATTAAAATATTTATTATAAAGCAGGTAAAACATGGCTTCACGAGTAATAGAAACAAATTTAACACAGGAAGATACCAAGGTTGAGGAAGGATTACGTCCCCAGCTTTTGGCGGATTATATAGGACAGCAAAAGGCAAAAGAAAATCTAAAGGTTTTTATTGATGCTGCCAAGCAAAGACAGGATTCTTTGGATCATGTGCTTTTGTACGGACCGCCGGGACTGGGTAAAACAACACTTGCCAATATCATTGCCAATGAAATGGGTGTCGGAATCAAAGTGACCAGCGGACCGGCGATTGAAAAACCGGGCGAAATTGCTGCCATCTTAAACAATTTAAAAGAAGGCGATGTTTTATTTATTGATGAAATCCATCGTCTTAACAGACAGGTAGAGGAAGTTTTATATCCGGCAATGGAAGATTTTGCCATTGATATTATGATTGGTAAAGGATCTACTGCCAGATCGATTCGTTTAGATTTACCAAAATTTACATTGGTAGGTGCCACAACCCGAGCAGGTTTATTGACTGCACCTCTTCGTGACAGATTTGGAGTGATTCATAAGCTTGAATTTTATACCGTGGAAGAGCTGAGTAAAATTATTACACATTCTGCAGGAGTATTGGGCGTTGAAATCGAGCAAAAGGGTGCGTATGAGCTTGCCAGAAGAAGCAGAGGAACGCCAAGACTGGCCAATCGTATTTTAAAACGTGTAAGAGATTTTGCGCAGGTAAAATACGACGGAGTGATTACCAAGGAAGTTGCAGATACAGCGCTTGATTTGCTGGGCGTAGATAAATTGGGACTGGATCATGTGGATCAGAATATGCTTTTAACTATGATTGATAAGTTTAAGGGAAAACCGGTCGGACTCGATACATTGGCTGCTGCCATCGGAGAAGATCCGGGTACTGTAGAAGACGTCTATGAACCATATTTGATCCTGAACGGATTAATCAATCGCACACCAAGAGGAAGAATGGTTACTGATCTTGCTTATAAGCATCTTAACAGACCAATCCCTCAATAATTACTTGCTTTTTTCAAGGTGCAAAGGTAAAATATCAGTTAGATACAAGGGGATGATACTATGTCAGCTAAAAATGATACAGAAGTTTTAATTGGTGGTCGAGTATATACTTTGAGCGGATATGAAAGCGAGGAGTATTTACAAAAGATTGCACTTTATATTAACAACAAAATCAATGAATACAATAAGATTGAAGCATTTCGCAGACAATCAAACGATACACAGAGTGTGCTTTTGCATTTGAATATCGCAGATGATTATTTCAAGGCAAAAAAACAGCTTTCTCTTTTGGAAGAAGAATACTCTGCCAAGGAAAAAGAACTGTATGATTTAAAGCATGAACTCATAGCAACACAGATTAAGCTTGAGGGAGCTGAAAAAGCACTCAAAGCAATGCAGGAAGTAAAAAAGGATACAAAATAATGCATGAAAGGCTGTCCGGTGACAGCCTTTTCTTACGAAGTTTTACTGATTGTGAAACTGATCATACAAAAAGAAATGCAATAAATGAAAGATAAAAATATGGTTGAATTATTAGCCCCGGCCGGGGACATGGAATGTTTTTATGCAGCCATTGGACAGGGAGCGGATGCGGTGTATTTAGGCGGAAAGCAGTTTGGCGCCAGAGCCTATGCCGGCAACTTCTCAGATGAAGAGATTCTGACTGCAATTCAAACATGCCATTTATTACATAAAAAACTATATATGACTGTGAATACTCTGTTAAAAGAAGAGGAGATTCATAAACTGACCGATTACCTCAGACCTTTCTATGAAGCCGGACTTCATGGTGTCATTATTCAGGATTTTGGAGTGCTTCGTGTATTAAAGGAAAGTTTTCCGTCTTTAGAACTTCATGCCAGTACCCAGATGACTCTGACCGGTCCAAATGGTTGTGAACTCTTAAAGAAACACAGAGTGACCAGAGTCGTTCCTGCCAGAGAACTTTCCCTCGAGGAAATTAAAAGAATTAAATCGGAGACCGGGTTAGAGGTTGAAGTTTTTATTCACGGAGCTATGTGTTACGGTTATTCAGGTCAATGTATGTATTCCAGCATGCTGGGCAGTCGAAGCGGTAACCGCGGAAGATGCGCAGGTCCTTGCAGACTTCCGTATGAAGCTTATTATGAAAATAAACAATTAAATAATAAAGATTCATTATATCAGCTGAGTCTAAAGGATTTATGTTCTCTCGAAGAAATACCAAACTTAATTGAAGCAGGAATTGATTCATTTAAGATTGAAGGACGAATGAAGTCCAAAGAGTATGTTGCCTTTGTAACCGGTATGTATCGTAAATATATTGATGCCTACTATAAAAATCCAAAGGGCTACAAGGTAGATCCAAAGGATGTGACATTATTACAGACTCATTTTTGCAGAGGCAGCTTAGAATCCGGATATTTCCATACCCACAATGGTGCAAAGCTTGTGACTTTAAATAAACCGGGGTATCAGAACTTTGACAAGGAGCAGTCGGATTCTTTACAGATGGAGATTTCCGGTAATGGTTTGTCGGGCGATAACAAGGTGAAATTAACCGGATATTTTGAAGCATCCAAGTCGGCTCAGATGACTCTTACAGTCATTATGAATCAGTCTGTAAGCTATACTGTTTACCGTGATGATGTACAGATCGCTCAAAAAAGAGCCTCTACGGCGGAGGATGTAAAAAAGAATTTGAATAAAACCGGAAATACTCCGTTTGTATTTGAGGAGCTTTTTATTCAAATGGAGGATGACCTGTTTCTCCCAAATCAGGTGATCAATGAAATGCGAAGAGAAGCTTTAGATGGACTTTTAAGTGTTTATCTGGCTGATTTTATCAGAAGTGATGCCCGGATTATGGCTAAAGAAACAAAAGCTGCGTCTTCTAAAAGGCAGGTTAAATCACCGGTTAATAAAAAACTGGTGGTAGAGCTGGAAAGTCCATGGCAGGTATCCGGTATTCAGCTTTCTGATTCCGTAGGGAAGCTGGTTTTAGGATATGATTTGGTTTATGCTTATTTGGATGAAAAGAATACAGATTATGTTTTTGAATCGCTGAAATTATTTATAAATGAATTAAAAGAAAAATCTGTGAAAGTGTTTTTGGCACTGTTACCGGTTCACAGATATTTGGCTACAAAATGGCTTGAAAAGCATATCGAGAAGATAAAGGAGCTTTCCTTTGATGGATATGTGATAAATAATTTAGAATCACTTGCTTTTGTAAAAAACAATGACTTAAATGGTCAATTGTTATCAAATTCTAAATTCTATGTTATGCAAGGGCAGGCCCTGGAATTTATGGAGCAGGAAGAGATTTATGATCATTTTCTGTCCTATGAATTAAATCAGTATGAGATAGGTGATTTGATTCATCAAAATACCCATCATGCTTTTTATATGCCGGTATATGGGTATGTTCCGCTGATGGAATCCGCCGGTTGTGTATTAAAAACAAATCATGTTTGCCAAAAGGTAAACTCAGTTTGTTATTTAAAAGACCGAAAAGATAAAAAGCTGACGGTCCTTACCCATTGCGACAGATGTGAAAATACGATTTATAATGCATATCCGTTGTCGCTGCACAAGGAAATGAAAAAGCTTCGTTCCATGGAGCTTGATGGAATCGTTCTTCATTTTACCTTTGAAAATACCAAAAAAGTAAATGAAATGATTCGTATCTTTGACAGATTATATCATGAAGCTGATTTAGAGGTTTATGAAGAAATGGTTCAAACAATAAACCGGCTTTTACCTGATTTTACGAAAGGACACTTTATAAAAAGTGTAGAATAGATTTATGGCACACATTATTTCAGACTTATCTAAATATGTGATTTTATTCTTTATGGGAATCTATATCATCAGTGCATTTATTGCGCTATGCCGAAACAATGAGGATGACAGAAACGGCATTTATTCAGTTCAGATTGTCAGTATGTTTATGGTACATTTTCTGGGCTTTAGCGCGATTTGCCTGGAAACAGGAGATGTATCCTATATTATTTTCTATGGTTTTCAACAAATCTTATTGTTTGCAACCATAGCTCTGTTCAGGGTGATTTATCCTAAAATCAACAAGTTAGTTATTAACAATATGTGTATGTTATTAACAATCGGCTTTGTCATTTTAACTCGAATTTCTTATGACAAATCCATGAAACAGTTCAAGATTGTTGCCGGTTCACTGATTATCGGTTTATTTATTCCGTTTTTGGTAAAAAAACTGCGCTTCTTAAAGTATTTAACAATTCTTTACGGAGCCATCGGAATGATTGCACTGAGTATTGTGCTTATTTTAGGAGCCAGAACGTACGGAGCCAAGATTTCCTATTCCATTCTCGGTTTTACATTCCAACCTTCAGAGTTTGTAAAGATTATTTTTGTATTCTGTATTGCCGGAATGTTAAAGGAATCTACGAAATTTACACATATTTTACTTACTGCAATTGTAGCCGGTATTCATGTGTTGATTTTGGTATTTTCCAAGGATTTAGGAAGCGGAGTTATCTTTTTCTTTGTATATTTAACCATGATTTTTGTAGCTACCAAAAACTATTTTTATCTTTTGGTTGGTATGGCCGGAGGCGCAGGAGCCTGCTATGTCGGTTATCTTTTGTTTGATCATGTAAAGGAACGTATCGTTGCATGGCTTGATCCTTGGAACAATATTAATGATAAGGGTTATCATATTACACAGTCGTTATTTGCTATCGGTACCGGCGGATGGTTTGGTATGGGTATTTATCAGGGCGATCCGACTTCCATTCCATTTGTAGAACAGGATTCCGTATTCTCGGCTGTGGCAGAAGAACTGGGAGTATTATTTGCTATGGGAACGATTCTTTTGTGTCTGACCTGTTTTTTAGCATTTATGAAAATTGCGATGGAATTAAAGGATGATTTTTATCGTTATATTGCAGTAGGCCTGGGTTCGACTTATATGTTCCAGGTGTTTTTAACCATTGGCGGCGGTACCAGATTTATTCCGCTGACCGGTGTTACACTTCCGTTTATCAGCTACGGCGGAAGTAGTGTTTTATCTACATGCCTTCTGTTTTGCATCATTCAGGGTCTTTCTCTGACAGGAGAGGAGCCAAAGAAAAAGAAAAAACGTAAGGCTGTAAACGAAGAGGCTATTGAAAGGATTTAGGCATGAGCAAAAAAAGCGAAGAGGAATTGGAAGCTTTAAAGCTTGAAAAAAACAGAAAAAGAAAAAATCGAACCAGAAATCGTGAGATTCGAATTGTATGTGTATTCTTTTGTCTTTTGATGCTGGCTGTAATGGGAAATTTGGCTCGTTTTGTTAAGGTGGAAAGTGAGGAGGCAATCAATAACTCCTACAATCCGAGACAGGAACTTTTGGCCAAGCAGAATTATCGCGGTAATATTATCAGCGCAGACGGAGAATATCTGGCACAGACCATTATTGAATCGGCAAAATCAGAATATCGTATTTATCCGTATCAGAATATGTTTGCACATGTAGTCGGGTATGCGACAAAGGGTAAAACCGGTATTGAATTTACCGAAAATATGAGCATGATTCATTCTCATGCATCGCTGGGCAACAAGATTCAAAATGAAATGAACGAAACCAAGCAATATGGGGATGATGTATATACCACTTTGGATACGAGACTGCAAAAGATTGCTTATGATTCATTGGGGGTTTATAAAGGGGCAATTGTTGTTTCAGAGCCTTCTACCGGTAAAATTCTGGCAATGGTATCAAAGCCTGATTTTGATCCGAATGAGATTGCTGATTTATGGGACAGCCTCGTAGATGATAATGAGAGTACGATTTTATTAAACCGTGCGACGCAGGGACTTTATCCGCCGGGAAGTACCTTTAAGATGGTAACTGCACTGGCTTATTACAGACAAAATGCAGGAGATGTAGCCGGCTATCATTTTGATTGTAACGGTCATATTTCCAAGGACGGAACTACCATTAACTGTTATCACAAAAGTAAACACGGAGCGGAAGATTTTACCAAGAGTTTTGCCAAGTCTTGTAACTCCTCCTTTGCCAATATTGGTTTGAGTGTTTCAAAGGATATTTTTGAAAAGACGTCACAGGATTTGCTGTTTAACCAAAATTTTGATTCGGAATTTGTAACCAAAAACAGTGTATTTCCTGCTGATTTTTATGATACCACCGACGGTCTTATGCAGACCTCCATCGGTCAGGGTAAAACCACAGTCACTCCATTATTATTAAATATGATTACCCAGTCTGTGGCAAATGACGGAAAATGTATGAAACCATATGTAGTGGATCGTGTGGAAAGTGTGACAGGGCAGGTGGTAAAACAGTATAAACCTACTGTTTTGAAACAGATGATGACACCGGAGGAAGCCGGATTTTTAAAGGATTTAATGGCAGAAGTTGTAAAGAAAGGTACCGCGACCAAACTGGATGGCCTGGCATATACTGCCTGCGGTAAGACCGGTTCTGCAGAGTTTAATCAGAACAAGGATGACAGTCATGCATGGTTTACAGGATTTGCGCCGTATGACAATCCGAAAATCTGTGTTACGGTCATTGTTGAGAGTGCAGGTTCGGGTGGAGATTATGCAGTTCCGATAGTAAAACGAATTATGGATCAGTATTTTGAAACGAATCCTGCTTATATTGAATAATTATTTGGATATATTGTATTATTTTTTGCAAATTTAACAAATTTTTTGATGAATTTGTTAAATTTATGTATCTTTTTTCTGAATGTTATTGTATAATCATATACAGAGTAAATGGATTTAGGAGGGATACTATGTTTGATCAGATTTTTGGTAATTATCTGGTAGAAACCGGAAAGATTACTTCTTCGCAGCTCGAAGAAATTATTACAATTGAAGGTAGTGTTCGTGTAAAGCTTGGTTTAATAGCTGTTGCAGAAAAGCTTATGACCACAGCGCAGGCTGATGAAGTGAACAAGCTTCAGGCCATTATGGATAAGAGATTTGGAGATATCGCTGTTGAAAAGGGATATCTTACCGACGAACAGGTATCAAATCTGTTAAAAAAACAGGGTAATATTTATATGGTATTTGTTCAGACGATTACAGATAAAGGATATATGACTTTGGACGAAATCGACGAAGCATTATCCGCATATCAGAAGGATAACGGATTCACCCACAGTGATATGGATGCACTCGTAAGCGGTGACGTAGACAGAGTGGTTCATTTATTCCTTCCGGATAATGAGGAATTAGTTGCAAAACATTGTGCAATTGTTGTTCGTACATTCCTTCGTATTTTGGATTCTACTGCTTATGTATCAAAAGCATATATGACAGATTCTATTAAAATGGATAATTTAGCAATGCAGATGCTTCAGGGTGATCATAAAATCACAACCGGTTTTGTCGGCTGCGGAAATGATTTATTAAGTGTTGCATGTCCATTTGCAGATGAAGAATTCGAAACAGTAGATTTAGATGCTTTAGATGCAGTAGGAGAATTTGTAAACTGTGTAAACGGATTATTTGCTTCAGAAATGAGTACAGAAGGTGTTGATGTAGATATGTTACCACCTGAATTCTTTGAAAACGGCGGAGAATTATCCGGAGAACAGTTCTGTGTAATGCCTATTCATGTAAAAGGAAAAGAAATCAAATTTATCATTTCCTTTGATAAGGACATTGCAGTTAAGTAGGAGGAAGTTATGGCAAAAATATTAATCGTGGATGATTCACGTACTTCAAGAAAAATGCTTCGTTCCATTCTTGAAAGTAGTGGTCATGAAATTTTAGATGAGGCAGTGAACGGCCAGGAAGGCGTTCAGAAATTTCAGGCATTAAAACCTGATATTGTTACATTGGATATCACAATGCCAATCGTAGATGGTGTTGAAGCGTTAAAGATGATCAAGGCTTTAGATGCAGAATCCAAAGTTATCATGGTAACAGCTGCAGGACAGAAAAACAAAATGATCGAATGCATCAAAGCCGGTGCAAATGAATTTTTGACAAAACCTTTTGAACAGCAGGAAATTTTAAATGTAGTTGCTAAATTAGCAAATTAAAAGAAGCTTTCTTTTGTCTATTGCATGATATTTAATTCTGTTTTATACTAGATTTAGATTTTGATGCACCAGACAGGAGGGTTTGCAATGATTGAAGCAACAAGCTGTGGCGGTGTGGTTATCTTTAGAGGTAAAATCCTTTTATTGTACAAAAATATAAAGAATAAGTACGAAGGGTGGGTATTACCAAAGGGTACTGTGGAACCCGGGGAAGAATATAAGGACACGGCTCTGAGAGAAGTATTAGAAGAGTCAGGAGCAAAGGCGTCAATTATTAAATATGTAGGAAAGAGTGAGTATACTTTTACTGTTCCTGAAGACACTATTAATAAAAGTGTTCATTGGTATTTAATGATGGCGGATAGTTATTATAGCAAACCACAACGTGAAGAGTTTTTTGTCGATTCAGGTTATTACAAATATCATGAAGCTTATCATTTATTAAAATTTGCAAATGAAAAGCAAATTTTAGAAAAGGCTTATTCAGAGTATTTAGATTTAAAACATAGTAACCTATGGGGCAATAAAAAGTATTTTTAAAAGGAAGGCAGCAATTGCCTTCTTTTTTTGAAACCGGAGCTAAGTTTATGTATTATTTAAAGGAACTGATTTATCACCCTGATTTATATCAGCAAAAGCAAAAATCAGAGGGATTGCTTCGTAAACTTAATAAATTCAAACTTAAGGATGAGTTTTATCTGATTTGTATAGCCAGCGGAAATACGGATAATTTGGATATATATGATGCTGCTCAGCTTTTAAAAAAGAATTTTCCCAAGGATGATTTATATGTTTTGGGAATTGCCAAGGAGAAGGAGCAGGCAGAAGAATTATCTGTTCAGATTCATATGGCGTTGGCTCAAAAATATCAGACATACAATTATAAACAGGATTTGCTTAAGGATAAAGAATATTTGTTTCGGAGAATGTAATGCGCATTTTATTATTGATTCTTTCAATCATAGGAATTACATTAGCAGTAATATTGGGTATATTATTATTGCTGGTGCTTATGATTTTATTTGTTCCGATTCGGTATGAAGCAGATATCATGTATAAAGAGGCAGTTTTTGATGCTGATGCAAAAATATCCTACTTGGGATACTTGTTTCGAGTATTGGCCGGTTTTCACCAAAAGCCCTATGCACGAATTAAAGTCTTGTGGATTACGGTAAAGGATTTATTAAATAAGGATAAAAAAACTTCTGAAAAATCAAGGAAAAAGAAGAGTCAAACAGAAGAAGATTTAGAGCCTTTCGAAAAGATTGAGACTACAAATTCGGATACGCTTTTTGATAAACAGGAAACTGTGAATACGAATACAGTCTCAGAAATAATTGAAACGGATAAAGAAAACGAAGAAAACGATACAGACAGTGAAGAAGAGAAAAAGAAAACCTCTATAAAAGAAAAGCTGTCTGATTTGATGGATAAAATAAAACAAATTCCGGGGATTATAAATTCAGCCTCCGAAAAGGTGAGTGATTTCTTTACTCAAACAGAAAAACGCCAGGAAAAAATCACTGAGCTGATTGATTTTGTGGAATCAAAAGAAGTACAGGCTGCGATTAAAACCGGAAAAAAAGAACTGATTCATATATTAAAAAGTTTTGCTCCGAGAAAGTGGCATGTAAAGCTTGAATTTGGTTTTGATGATCCGGCGACTACCGGTCAAATATGTGGTTATATCGGCATGATATATCCTTTTGTAGCCGGTCATATAGATGCCGAGCCGAATTTTGAAAAGAATATATTAAATACTGAACTTTCTTTCAAAGGACATATCAGAATATGTCATGTTGTAAGAGCCGGGCTGGTATTTTTATTTCATAAAAATTTAGCACCGCTCAGACGTCTGGTGTTTAAAAAGGAATTAAAAGCAAATCCTGATCAAAAAAAGAGAAGACGCAGGAATCGCAGAAGAAAAAATAGTAAAAGCAGAAAGAATACAAAGAATATAAAACAGAAAAAGATTTCATAGATTGTGTTAAGGAGAGAATAGTATGAAAAATAATTTTTCAGATGTTGTAACTTCTTTAGTTGGAGGCGTTGATTCATTTTTATCAACAAAAACTGTAGTTGGACAGGCTACTACAATCGGAGATACGATTATTGTTCCGCTCGTGGATGTCAGCTTTGGCGTTGGTGCAGGTGCCAGTGCAAATGATCCGAAAAACAGCGGTTTTGGTGGTGTGACAGGAAAGATGTCTCCGAGTGCTGTGCTGGTAATTAAAAACGGACAGACTAAGCTTGTGAATGTAAAAAATCAGGACACAGTAACCAAGATTATTGATATGATTCCTGATTTAGTAGATCGTTTTACTACTCCAAAGGAAGAAATGGTAAGCGATGAAGTAGCACAGGATATTGCTTTCCCAAAGGATGAAACAGATTCATTATAATTTAGGGTAATACTATGGTAACAGGTGAAGATATTAAAGATAAATCAAATATCGAAGATGAACAAAAAGAACTGGACAGGCTTTTTATGGAAGTCAGAAAAGCCAGTGGTATTTTGCGCCTGAATGCCAATGATTTAAAAAAGCGAGAAGAAGAACTCATAAAAAAAGAAGCTGCGTTTGACAAACGAGTACGTGATTGGGAAAGTCAAAAAGAAAAGTTTTTAAAACGTATGGAAGAAGATCAAAGTATTTTTGATAAAAAATTCAAAATACTAGAAATGGGGTTTGCTCAGCTTAATGCGGATAAAAAAGCGTTTGAATCTCAAAAGAGAGCTTTTGAATTTAAAAAGAGTGCTTATGAGGATGAGTTTGAACAATTAGATGATAATAACATTTACAGAGAAGCGCAGGGAAGTTTTTTCTTTAAGGGCGTCAAGCATCATCTGGCTTTGAAAAAAAGATATAAGGAACTGATCAAGATTTATCATCCGGATAATATAGACGGAGATAAGACTATGCTTCAGCAAATTAATGCAGAATATGAAAAACTAAAAAAGCAGTTATAATGTGAACTGAAATAAAAAAAAGAGAAACCTTTTGGTTTCTCTTTTCATATTTTTTCTAATTAAGCTCTTTCAACTTTTCCGGATCTTAAACAAGAAGTACAAACATGCATTGATTTTGTAGAACCGTTTACGTTACACTTAACACTCTTTACGTTTGAATTCCAAATGCGATTTGATCTTCTATGAGAATGGCTGACATTATTTCCGAAATGAGCGCCTTTGCCACAAACATCACACTTTGCCATAATAGCACCTCCTAATCACTTAGTACTTACCAAATTGATTGCTCGCTATGCGTGCAATGTTTTGGTATAAAAACTCGCAACACGAGTATTCTAACAGAAATAACAGATGAATGCAAGTAAAAAATATTGTTTTATTAAAAATATGTTAATTTTTTGTTATGTTTGATTTTCGTGTTTCATTTTTAGCGGAAAAAGTGTATAATTACTCTGTAATTTTGTGGTATTTAGGGAATTAGATTATAGAAAGTCAAGCATGAAAAGGAGGATAAGGATGAAAACACTTATGAATACTCACCTTGGAAATATTTCAATTGACAGCGAGGTCATTGCCAGCTATGCCGGAAGCGTAGCTGTTGAAAGCATTGGTATCGTTGGTATGGCTAATGTAAATGTAAAGGATGGTCTGGTTAAAATTTTAAAGAAAGATAACCTTTCAACCGGTGTATCCGTTCGCGTTGATAACTCTAAATTAGTTATTGATTTTCATCTTATTGTTGCATACGGCGTAAATATTCTGGCTGTATCTGACAATTTGATCAGCAATGTAAAATATAAAGTAGAAGAATTTACAGGCCTTTCAGTGGAAAAGATTAATATCTTTGTTGAAGGTGTCAGAGTAATCGACTAAGGAGGATAAAGACGTGTCGTCAAATTGTATAGATGCTAAATTATTTCGTAATATGTTTTTAGCCGGAGCTAAGAATTTGGAAGCTCAGAAAGAATATATTAATGAACTGAATGTATTCCCTGTACCGGATGGTGATACAGGAACTAATATGACATTAACTATTATGTCAGCAGCAAAGGAAGTTAGTGCTTTAGGTGAAGATGCTTCTTTAGCAGATCTTTCCAAGGCTATTTCATCCGGTTCATTAAGAGGTGCCAGAGGTAACTCAGGAGTTATTTTATCTCAGCTTTTCCGCGGATTATGTAAGGTAATCAAAGAAGTAGAAGGTCAGATTACTGTAGATGATTTAATCAATGCTTTTGATAAAGCGGTTGAAAGTGCTTATAAGGCAGTTATGAAACCAAAGGAAGGTACTATTTTAACTGTTGCCAAGGGAGTTTATGAAAAAGCTTTGGAATTCTCGGGTACAGAAGATATGGATGCCTTTATTGATGAGGTTATCAATTATGCTCAGGAGGTTTTGAATCAAACTCCTGAAATGTTACCTGTATTAAAACAGGCCGGTGTAGTAGATTCCGGCGGACAGGGATTATTAGAAGTATTAAAGGGTGCACAAAAGGCATTTCGCGGCGAAGAACTTGACTTATCGATTGTTCAGACTGCATCACCAAAACTGACAAATATCAGCACAGAAGCTGTAGATACTGCTGATATCAAATTTGGTTATTGTACTGAATTTATTATCATGTTAGATAAGACATTTAATGTTAAAAATGAAATGGATTTCAAGTCATTTCTTGAATCAATCGGTGATTCTATTGTTGTAGTTGCTGATGATGATATCGTAAAGGTTCATGTTCATACAAATGATCCGGGACTTGCAATTCAGAGAGCGCTTACTTATGGTTCGCTTTCTAATATGAAGATTGATAATATGCGTCTCGAACATCAGGAAAAACTCTTTAAAGAGCAGGAAAAGGCTGAAGCAGAAAGTAAGCCTGCTGATTTAGGACCACAGAAAGATTATGGATTTATCAGCGTATCCGTTGGTGACGGACTGAGCGAAATCTTCAAGGATTTAGGTGTAGACTATGTCATTGCCGGTGGTCAGACAATGAATCCTAGTACCGAGGATATCCTGGGTGCAATTGAAAAAGTAAATGCAAAGACAATTTATGTTCTTCCAAACAATAAAAATATTGTCATGGCAGCAAATCAGGCCAGAGATTTAACTGAAGACAAGGAAATCATCGTAGTTCCTACCAAGAATATTCCGCAGGGTATCTCAGCTATGATTAATTTTGCACCGGATTTATCAGGTGAGGAAAATCTCGCAGCTATGATGGAAGAAATGGAAATTATTCAGACAGGTCAGGTAACTTATGCAGTCAGAGATACAGAAATTGACGGCAAGGTAATCAAGATGAATGACATTATGGGTATCGGAGACAAGACTATTTTATCTGTTGGTACTGAAATCGAAGCAACTACCAAAGATATGGTGGCTCAGATGATGTCAAATGATGAGTATGAACCTGAACTGATCAGTATTTATTATGGTTCAGATGTGACAGAAGAAGATGCACAAGCTTTATCTGATCAGATTGAAGAAGCTTATCCAGATTGTGATGTTGAATTACAGTATGGCGGACAGCCAATTTATTATTATATTATTTCTGCTGAATAGGATTTGTTATGAGGTTAGAAGACTCAATTATGAGTATAAAGGGCATCGGTGAAAAAAACGCTGCCCTTTTTAGTAAGCTTAATATTGAATCAGTTCGAGATTTGATTTTCACTTTTCCCAGAAGCTACGAGGCATATCCGCCGGTGAGTTCACTAAGTGAAATCAAGGATCAGGGACTGGGCTATGGGGCGGTATTGGCAACCGTTTGTCAGACCCCTGTTTTAGTTTCAGCCAGAGGACTGAATATGGTAAAGGTGAAGGCAATCGATTCTATGAATGATACTTTGCAAATCACCTTTTTTCATATGCCTTATTTAAAAAAGCAGATTAAATCCGGATCTACTTATGTCTTTTTTGGTACTTTTTCTCAGGACAAAAGCGGATTTAGTATGGCACATCCCAAAATGTTTAAGGAAGCGGAATATCAAAAACTTGTCGGTGGATTGCAGCCGGTTTATGCCTTGACAAAGGGAATTTCAAATCAAGGTTTTGCCAAATTTGTGCAAAACGCGTTGAAAGAACTCGAATTTCCTGCAGATTTTAATTCGCAGGCTGAGTTATATCAAAATTATGACTTTATGCCGGTAGAGGACAGCTTAAAAGAAATCCATATGCCTACCGATGCGCAAAGTATGTTAAAAGCCAGAAAAAGATTCTCCTATGAAGAATTCTTGTTATTTCTTCTGGCAATGAAAAGTCAAAAGTTCAGTCAAAAGGAACCTTTTGATTATCCTATGATAGAGACAGCTGATGCAAATCGTTTGATTGAAGCCTTACCTTATAATCTGACGAATTCTCAGCTGAATGCATATAAACAGATAAAAGAAGATATGTTATCAGGTCAGTGTATGAACCGCTTGCTGCAGGGCGATGTCGGAAGCGGAAAAACTTTGGTTGCTTTACTGGCCATTTTGTTGTGTGTATCGAACGGACTGCAGGCGGCGCTTATGGCTCCGACAGAAGTTTTGGCAAATCAGCATATGGAAAGCTTTGTTTCTATGGCAAAGCAGTATCAATTGCCGTTTAAGCCTGTATTATTAACCGGTTCACAAACCGCCAAGGAGAAACGTCTGATTTATGAAAGCCTGAAAAACGGGGAAGCAAATGTAGTAATTGGTACGCATGCGATTATTCAGGACGGTGTTGAATTTGAAAAACTCGGCCTGGTTATTACCGATGAACAACACAGATTTGGTGTAAAACAAAGACAGGCACTTGTAAAAAAGGCATCTACCGTACATTCTATTGTAATGAGTGCGACCCCTATTCCCAGATCATTGGCTATTATTTTATATGGTGATTTGGACATATCTGAAATGAAAGAATTACCGGGAGAACGTCTTCCGATTAAAAACTGCGTAGTCGATCAGTCCAAACGAAAGAGCTCGTATCATTTTATGAAACAGCAAATTGATGAAGGTCGTCAGATTATGATTATTTGTCCAATGGCACTTCCGGGTGTCATGGAAGGGCTGGAAAACGTAGTTGAATATTCTGAAGGCTTAAAAAGCGAGTTTGACTCGAATGTACGTATTGCGTATTTACACGGTAAAATGAAACCAAAACTGAAAAACGAAGTTATGGAACGTTTTGCCAAGGGAGATATTGATATTTTGGTATCTACCACAGTAATTGAGGTAGGAGTAAATGTTCCAAATGCCACAGTCATGATGGTGGAAAATGCGGAAAGATTTGGTCTGGCTACGTTACATCAGATCAGAGGCCGTGTCGGACGTGGTGATAAGCAAAGCTACTGCATATTTATGCAGACATCTAAAAACAGAAAAAATGAACGTCTGGAAATTTTAAATAAAACCAATGACGGATTTGAGATAGCAAATGAGGACTTAAAGCTCAGAGGCCCCGGAGATTCAATGGGGCTCGAACAAAGCGGAGCTTTCCAGTTTGCATTTGCGGATATATATAATGACGCAGATATGTTAAAGCTGGCAGCAAAGGATGCAAATGAGATTATTCAAAAAGATGCAACGCTTAGCGATACGTCGCACAGCTTTTTAAAAGAAAAGGTTCAAACCTATTTGGACAGCGGATATATCAAAATTATTTAAATAAATTTGGAGGCAATTAAGTTGAGTAAAGTTGCAATTATGACAGATAGTAATAGTGGTATTACTCAAGACGGCGGAAAAGAACTGGGAGTATTTGTACTTCCCATGCCTTTTACCATTGATAATGAAACCTTTTATGAAGATATCAGTTTGACTCAGGAAGGCTTTTATGAATATTTGGCAAAGGATGCAGATGTAGCTACCTCACAGCCGACTCCTGCAGATGTCATCGAGATGTTTCGTTCGATTTTAAAGGAATATGATGAAATTGTATATATTCCTATGTCAAGCGGTCTTAGCGGATCCTGTCAGACAGCTGCTATTTTAGCATCAGAGGATGAATTTGACGGCAAGGTATTTGTCGTAGACAATCAGCGAATTTCAGTTACTCAAAGACAATCCGTATTAGATGCACAGCTTTTGGCTAAAGAAGGAAAAAGCGGAAAAGAAATTCATGATTTCTTGATTGAGGATAAATTTAATTCCAGTATTTATATCATGTTAAATACTCTGTATTATCTGAAAAAAGGCGGCAGAATTACACCTGCTGCGGCTGCACTGGGTACGCTTTTAAAGCTGAAACCGGTATTGCAGATTCAGGGAGAAAAGCTCGATGCTTTTGCAAAAGCCAGAACAGTGGTACAGGGCAAAAAACTTATGATTGCTGCTATTAAAAAGGATATTGAAACGAGATTTGGCGGACTTGATGAAGAATCCAAAAATCGTGTAACTTTACATATTGCGTATTCAAAGGATGAAGAAGCAGCCAATATTTGGAAAGAAGAAGTAATGAAAGAATTTGAAGGTTATCAAATTCATATGGATCCATTATCGCTTAGCGTTTCCTGTCATATTGGTGAAGGGGCATTGGCGCTGGCTGTTACCCAAAACATCAGATAATGGAGATATATTTTAGGGATGTTTTGATAAGGATATCAAGACGAGAAAGGAAAGGATAGTAAAATGGCAAAAACACAGGGGTATGATGCTGCCAGTATTACAGTACTGGAAGGATTAGAGGCGGTCAGAGTCAGACCCGGAATGTATATTGGTAGTGTATCTACAAAGGGATTAAATCATTTGATTTATGAAATCGTAGATAATGCAGTCGATGAACATTTGGCCGGCTTTTGTAATCATATTGATGTGATTATTCATAATGACGGAAGTGTATCCGTATCCGATGACGGACGTGGTATTCCTGTCGATTTACATGAAAAAGGAATCAGCGCAGAACGTTTGGTATTTACCACACTTCATGCCGGAGGAAAATTTGACAATGATGCATATAAGACCAGTGGTGGTCTTCATGGTGTAGGTTCGTCTGTTGTTAACGCACTTTCAACCTGGCTCAAGGTAAAGGTAAAACGAGGCGGGTTTATTTATGAAGACGGATATGAACTCGGAGTACCGGTTGTGGAACTAAATGACGGGTTATTACCGGTTATCGGAAAAACCAAGGAAACAGGAACTACGATTTCTTTTATGCCGGATGATACGATTTTTGATCATATTATTTTCAAGGCAGAGGATATAAAAAGCAGACTTCATGAAACTGCTTATTTAAATCCAAATCTGACAATCCATTTTGAGGATCACAGACAGGAAGAGGTTGATGAGATTACCTTCCACGAACCGGAAGGAATTGTCGGATTTATTAAAAGCATGAATCAAAGCCAGGAAGCCGTAACAGATGTCATCAGCATCAAAGGCGAAAGTGACGGCATTGCAGTAGAAGTGGCATTCCAGTATGTCAATGAATTTCACGAAAATGTACTGGGCTTTTGTAATAATATTTATAATGCAGAAGGCGGTACTCATATTACCGGATTTAAAACAATCTTTACTTCTGTTATTAACACATATGCGAGAGAATTAAATATTCTCAAGGACAAGGATGCAAACTTTACAGGACCGGATGTCAGAAACGGAATGACAGCGGTTGTTTCTATCAAGCATCCGGATCCTCGTTTTGAAGGTCAGACAAAAACAAAGCTCGACAATCAGGATGCGACCAAAGTGGTATCCAAGGTTGTAGGTGATGAAATTGTTCGTTATTTTGACCGAAATGTTGAGGTATTAAAGGCAGTCATCGGATGCGCTGAAAAATCTGCGAAAATCCGTAAAACAGAGGAAAAAGCCAAGACCAATATGCTTACCAAGCAGCGTTTTTCCTTTGATTCCAACGGCAAACTTGCCAACTGTGAATCCAGAGATGCCTCAAAATGCGAAATCTTTATCGTCGAGGGAGATTCTGCGGGTGGTAGTGCAAAAATGGCCAGAAATCGTATGTATCAGGCTATTATGCCAATCCGAGGCAAGATTTTGAACGTTGAAAAAGCCAGCATCGACAAGGTACTCGCAAATGCGGAAATCAAAACTATGATTAATGCATTTGGATGTGGTTTTTCAGAGGGCTATGGAAATGATTTTGATATTACGAAGCTCCGTTATGACAAGATTATTATTATGGCCGATGCCGACGTCGACGGTGCACATATTTGTACCCTTTTACTTACTTTATTTTATCGCTTTATGCCGGAACTTATTATGGAGGGTCATGTTTATATTGCCATGCCGCCTCTTTACAAGGCAATTCCTTCCAAGGGTAAGGAAGAATACTTATACGATGACAAGGCTTTAGCAAAATATCGTAAAACGCATAAGGCTCCTTTTACACTCCAGCGATATAAAGGTTTGGGTGAAATGGATGCAGAGCAGCTTTGGGAAACCACTTTAGATCCGGAAACCAGATTCTTAAAGAGAGTTGAAATTGATGATCGTATGCTTGCAAATGCTGTTACCGAAACACTGATGGGAAATGACGTAGCACCGAGAAAGCAGTTTATTTATGATCATGCCAAAGAAGCGTTATTAGATTTTTAGAGGGAAAATAAATGAGCGACAATATTATCTTAACGGAATATTCAGAGGTCATGGAACAGTCTTATATCGACTATGCCATGAGCGTTATTATTGCCAGAGCACTTCCTGATGTCAGGGATGGATTGAAACCGGTTCAAAGAAGAACCTTATATGATATGAATGAGCTTGGAATTCGTTATGACAAGCCTTATCGTAAGTGTGCCCGTATCGTAGGTGATACCATGGGTAAATATCATCCTCACGGTGATTCTTCGATTTATGATGCACTGGTTGTTATGGCACAGGACTTCAAAAAAGGCTTACCGCTGATTGACGGCCACGGAAACTTCG
>JAZUKG010000117.1:0-4543 GCA_045643145.1 Lachnospiraceae bacterium
GAGTACGTCTTTTCTCATAGCTCTGACAGTTTCTCTGGCTACGACCTTGCCTCCGACTGCTGCCTGAATCGGAATTTCAAACAGGTGTCTCGGAATTTCTTCTTTTAACTTTTCGCACATCTTTCTGCCTCGTTCATAAGCACCGTCCTTATGTACAATAAAGGAAAGAGCATCGACTTCTTCTTTATTGATCAAGATATCCAGCTTCACCAATGAAGAAGGTTCATAGCCCTTTAATTCATAGTCAAAGGAAGCATATCCTCTGGATCTGGATTACAGTGAATCAAAGGAGTCATAAATGATTTCGTTTAATGGAAGCTCGTATTTCAAAAGCGCTCTGGTTTCTTCCATGTATTCCATACCCAGATATACACCTCTTCGCTCCTGGCAAAGCTCCATAATCGGTCCGATAAACTCGGTTGTTACCATGATTTCTGCTGAAACAATCGGCTCCTCCATATGATCGATTTCAGAGAAATCCGGAAGGTTGCTCGGATTGGTAAGTTCAATCATTTCACCGTTTGTTTTAAATACTTTATATACTACGCCGGGAGCCGTCGTTACGAGATCCAGGTTGTATTCTCGTTCCAATCTCTCCTGGATAATTTCCAAATGTAAAAGTCCTAAAAATCCGCATCGGAAACCAAAGCCGAGTGCTACGGATGTTTCCGGTTCGTAATTCAGGGATGCATCGTTTAGCTGAAGCTTTTCAAGTGCGTCTCGTAAATCCGGATATTTCGCACCGTCTGCAGGATACAATCCGCAGTAAACCATGGAATTAACCTTTTTATAACCCGGGAGCGGCTCTGCGCATGGCTCCTTGGCATTGGTAACTGTATCACCTACCATGGTATCTCTGACATTTTTAATAGAGGCTGTAATATAACCTACCATTCCGGCATTCAGTTCATCACAGGCAATAAACTGTCCTGCACCAAAATATCCTACTTCTACTACTTCTGCAGTAGCCCCTGTTGCCATCATTAAAATCGGAGTTCCCTTTTTCACGGTTCCTTCTTTGATTCGGCAAAAGATAATTACGCCTTTGTAAGGGTCATATACTGAATCGAAAATAAGTGCCTGAAGAGGCTTGTCCTTGTCTCCTGTCGGAGCCGGAATCTTGTGTACGATAGCTTCCAGTACATCCTCGATACCAATTCCGTTTTTAGCGGAAATAAGCGGTGCATCCATAGCTTCCAGGCCAATGACGTCCTCGATTTCATCCTTTACCCTGTCAGGATCTGCGCTTGGCAAATCAATTTTGTTAATAACAGGAAAAACATCCAAATCATGATCCAGTGCCAGATATACATTAGCCAAAGTCTGTGCTTCAATACCCTGCGCAGCGTCAACGACGAGAATTGCTCCGTCACAGGCTGCCAGAGATCGGCTGACCTCATAGTTAAAATCCACATGTCCCGGAGTATCAATCAAATTAAAGATATATTCTTCTCCGTCATTTGCTTTATATACAATACGTACAGTCTGTGCCTTAATTGTAATACCACGTTCTCTTTCCAGCTCCATGTTATCCAGGACCTGAGCCTGCATTTCACGCTCTGTCAAAAGACCTGTCTTTTCGATGATACGGTCTGCCAGAGTCGATTTGCCGTGGTCAATATGAGCAACTATACAAAAATTTCTGATTTTACTTTGATCCATGTTTGACATGTTAGTCCTCCAAATTTTGATGCCCGGATTTCAGGGCACTCTTAATGGAAAGTATAGCATATCCTAATTCGTTTCTTCAAGTACTTCTTCCCCGCTCAAAACCATGTCCAGACACCTGGCCAGATACGGAAGACTTCGCATCACTTCTTCTCTCGTATTTGTTTGTGCTCCGAGCTCTATCAAAAGCGTTCTGGGAAGCAGATGCATATTGTACCTGTAACCCTTTAAATAAATTTTTCTGGCAAGTCCTGTATAGTATTCTTGCATTTTCCACTGAAGCTGAAGCGAAAATGCAAGATTTGTTTCAAGATTTGGATTATCAAGGTATGCAATTTTTCCCATCTTTTTCGTTCTGGACAAACCATTAAACAACATAAGCGTAGCTGTATCCTGTCCATTCAGCTGTGTTACCAGTCTGGTTTGATCTGAAACGCCGTCCCTATGTAAATCAATCACCACTTCAATGGACGGATGCTCTTTTAATACCTGTTTGATATCAGGCAGCGCATTTCCATAGGCATAATCTCTCGATTCCACATCATATCTGCCCATATGATGAAGGACGGAATATCCATACTCCTGACTCAGTATCCGCGTTAGTTCTTCTCCCACTCCCAAAACTCCGGTCATATCATCACTCGGGTCCGAATCCATATAGCCCTCCTGTGAATGCGTATGATAGATCAGAATTTTCGGATTCTTCTCATCCCCTTTATCAATAGTTAAATCTTTATTTAACATTTCATCTATATTTAACTCATTTTCTTCTATATAAGTAGTACTATCCAGTACATAAAAGTTTTTCAGTACACTTTCCCTATCCGGATAATCTGCCGGATTCAATTCCTGTCTTTTCCCCATAGCTTCTACTATCCGGTTATCAGAAACCGGCACTTGTTTCTCTACAGAGTCCGCTTTTTGATCAGTCCTCTGATTTCCCGGCTGATTTTCCGTTTCATTTGTAGTCCGTTCAGTCATTTGTCCCAGTGCTGCGTTTTCCGATACACTCTCCCTCTTTCCTGTCATATTTTCCTGCAAAATCTCCTGTTGCATTTCTCTTCTTAGAGCTTGTTCATCTGCTACTTCCACAGAAACCACCGGCTCGTAATCTTCATCATGATCACTTTCTTTTTTTACATAATACAGAAGCGGTGAAAATGTCTTGATAATCTCCGTACCTGCGCCCTGAACAGCCACCCTGTCTTCATAAACCATATAGGGCAAAGGACATAAAACAGAGCTGATTATCACCGGAACGTCCAGCAATCTGACGCAAAAAAACAGGCCTATCAAACAAAACATTACCAGACCTGTCATTTTGATTTTTGTATATTTCATTCGCTTAAGCCTTTACCCTTTTTTCTTCTATCCTATGCCATATCTGCACCGGATATGTCCGTATGAGAGAAAATGAGGTTGATACTCTCAGAAAGTACATGACTTAATATTTTTACCTGTTCATCGATATCCTTTCCGGTGACATACATATTGGAAAGCTGCTGCAATACGCCTCCGATTGACGGATTGTCAAAGTCCAAAAGGTTCTCTCCCATAGCTGCTTCCATGCCCTCTATCGCATTTCTCACTATGGTTGCAGCATCTACCACCATAGGAATACCAATCGCAATCACCGGAATCCCCATAGTTTCTTTGGTGATACCCACGCGATGATTTCCCACTCCGGAACCCGGCAAAATTCCGGTATTGGTCAGCTGAATCGTAGATTTGAGTCTTTTCACATTTCTGGCTGCCAATGAATCAATCGCGATAATCAAATCCGGTTTTGTCTGATCGACGACTCCCTTTAAGCTTTCTGCCGTTTCCATACCATTTTGTGACATCACTCCCGGTATAAAGCTTGAGATAATGGGATATTTACTCTTTAGGCTTTTTTCGCATTCCTTATATAAATGCCTGTTTACTGTGATTTTTTCAACGGTAAACGGACCGAGTGCATCCGCTGTGATATTCTTATTGCCCAGTCCTACCAGCAGAATTCTGCGCCAGTTCCTTTCTTTATTTAATAGAGACCTGATTTGCAGAGAAATCAGTTTGATCAGTTCTGTCAATAATTCATCATGAAGATCCGCCGGATTTCCGATTTCCATGGTGATATATTCTCCCATCGGTTTTCCAATAGCCTTTGCCCCGTTTTTTGTTGATACCGAAACTATGGTAACATTGGTTTTACAGGTGTGATAACAGCTCTCTGTCACCTCCACACCGTGTATTCTCCTATCCTCCAGCTTTGAAGTATTCATCAGTGTTTCATGCGCTTCCAATGCCAAATCTGAATGAAGTGGTCCCATTTTTTCGTCCTTTCTTTTTTGTTTTTGCATTCAGTATTTGCTTTTTATCTATATTTATGCAAAAATACCAAAAGGAGCGATTTATTTACCGTATTTTTTCCAACGAAAGTTTGTAAAAGATATTGACAAAAGGATAAAAACTCCTTAATATAATATGCGTGTGTTTACATTAGACTGTCCGTGTCCGGCGTAATGTGACACGATAACAAATTCATTGTATAACATAACATAGGAGGTGTGGATCTTGGCTAACATCAAATCTGCAAAGAAAAGAGTATTAGTAACTCAGGTTAGAACAGACAGAAACAAGGCTATCAAGTCTGGCGTTAAGACAGCAGTTAAGAAAGTTTACGCAGCTATCGATGCAAACGATAAGGAAGCAGCAGTTAAGGCTTTAACAGAAGCTACAACTACTATTGATAAAGCTACTTCAAAGGGTGTTTATCATAAAAATACTTCTTCTAGAAAAGTTTCTCGTTTAACAAAAGCTGTAAACAAGATGGCTTAATTTATAAAGAACAAAAATGAAAGCATCAAGGAACCGTCATCCTTGATGCTTTTTT
>JAZUKG010000118.1:0-2911 GCA_045643145.1 Lachnospiraceae bacterium
AAATTTTTGGAAAACAAACACCAATATGAGTTTTGTTTTAAAATTAGACAATGAATTAAGCTTTGATTTGTAAAAATTATGTAAAGTAATTTCAGGATAGCACAGTTCCGCATCGCATAATCTTCATTAAAGAGAAGAAGAGCAGTCACAAATGAATTCCATACAAGTTGGATTTGACAAATACAGATGCAAAGAAACTGGCACATGCAGCACGGTCAGCGGGATTTTCCTCGAAGAACAGCGGAGATATCTATTACTTCTGCAGGAAACGAAACACCTCTGATAATGACTTGGGAAAAGATTGGGTAGGAAAATAAAAATCTGCTACCCAAAATTTCAAGGATGATTTCGGGTTTGTTTCGGGATTAGAGCATAGAATAAGGGATTTCCATATTTGTTGGGTAGGACTTTTCAAAAATCCTTTCCAATATTATGATATGTTGTAATTCCCAAGTGGTGTTTTTGAAAACTGCTGCCCAAAAATTTAGAGATATGGATATATGAGTTTGTTTTGACAAATGAAGGCAGATTTGAGGTTTAAATTTGGGTAGCAGAATTTTAAAGTGCTGCCCAAAATAGAAGCATAGTATCTGTACCTGCTTTATCACCATATCATACATCTCAATCCCTCTCTAACAATTTTGCGAAAGATAGATGCCTGATACTGTTCTATCTCGCTAAAACGAAAATCCGAGTTCGTTTCTTTTTCAGATTATCCATCTTATTCTATCAAGAGGAAATCTGCCATATCTGTTCCAGTAAGTAATCGTTCTGTTTCAACGAGATACCCAAAACAGGTCATATCAATTTTCTTCATGAAATTCAGCCACAGAAATGGTTTTTCCTTCAAAAGTATGTTGGAATACATGGTCGTATCTGAAATACGTGTAAACCTTGTCTGCTCTGTGAGAAGACAGGCTGCAAGATATGCGATTTTACCAGCCTGTCTTGCTGCAGCATCAGCGGAATACCTTCCAACAATATGGCTTTGAATACGGTCAATACCATCCTTTAACTCTGCATAATCCCTTTTTCGGATTTTTCCAAGACCTGCAATACACAAGGCAGTGTTAATGGTATCGTATAATACCTCTCTTGTAGAGATAGAGTTGCCGCGATAGGCAATTTCAGCCGCAACAACAGAAGTATATGAATGGTGAACTTCCGCAATATCTGAAATATACTCAGCGAGTACTGAAATATCAAAGAACTGCTTGATAATTTCCAGATTTTTTCCGCATCAAAATAAAACACCGGTAGTATGCGGGGCAAATGCTGTCAGTTTATCTGCAACCAACGAATTTATGGCAGGTACAGTTACAAATAACTCCTTATCATCTGATATCAGATACGTGTTCTTAACAGGAAGCTGTATTGTGTGCATATACGGATTTTCTGCGAACACTACATCTAATAGAATAGTAACAGGATTTTGTGAGGTAAGCGGACTGTATTCAAACCTGAAGTGACGCTTGATTATTGTCGAATTTGATGTTCGCATATCTTCCTGATACCCTATGAATGGAAATATCCCGGATGCTTCTCTGATATATTTGTCAATGTCTGTATCAGGATTTACTCATATATCTATATCCGTAGAAAGCCTGTGCGGGGCATCCCGATGCAGTATTACAGAAGTTCCTCCTTTGAATATAAAAGGCAATTTCACTAATGCAAGAGACTGAAGGAGACCAAATGCATATATCAGCCGTTCAACGAGTGACTCAGACAAGTGAGTTTGTGCTGCTATCTCTGCAACATGCTTCCTGGTAAAATTTTCAGTTACCAGCATAGTCAGATTTCACCTGCTTCGGGAAAGAGATAGGGAAGGATTTTATCATAGACGTTTCTACGCTGGGCATATCTTTTCAGGCGCGGAAAAGATATCTGGTACGTAGTTAAGGCACGATTGAATACCTGTGAATACTCATCTATGCTGATACTGCATTTCAAATATCTGTTAGCGTAAAGATCTGTAAGGAGTTTTTCTAAAGGGGGCTGTGTACTGTCATCCTTATTTTTTGGCGACTGTGTGGTAAGTTTTGTAAGTATTATGGTATTGTTATCTACGTATCGTTTCATCTCGTTTAATGTCGGCGCCACAAGGACATGGTACTTTTCCGCTTTCCTGAGTGTTTCATAGATACTTTCAACGAGCATCTTTTCAGATTCTACGAAGATGATATTTTTTGCGAGAAGATGATTTAGAAATTCATTATATTGTGCGGATTCCCAAATCTGAAATTCTGCGAACGGATATGCTTCCCTGATGAGTTTTGTTAATTCCTCAATTTCCCGGGATGATGGATAATTGTATTTTTTCATCGGGTATGCAGTATTCATGTCATTTACGCGGTATGTATTTCTTCCGAGATGCTGCAAAGTTCCCAATCTGATTTCCTCTGCAAGCTGCCAGCTGAAAGTGTTTTGTGTCAGGTTTGGATTTTCTCTTCTTCGTAGAGCAAACAACTCATCTCTTCGCAAATTTTTTCCGGAGACGGTATCTGCAGTTTTTTCCTGCTGCATTTTATTTTCCTGTATACATACACATATTGTCAGTATTTCAAATTATTGACAATATGTATCACGGGAAAAACAATTGTAACCCTTAATCCAAACACTCATAACCTCTCCCGCAAAATACTATATCATCATTATGCCGGATAAACAAACCCGAAAAGAACGTTCTGCAGAAGCATTCGCCGAGATGCTTGACCCGAAGAAGTTTCCAAAAGACCTTGCTGCAGTTCTGATATGGCTCGTTCTCGCTATTCTTACTATATATATCCCCGGCATCAATGAGTCATTTATCCGTGTCATCTTTACCATCCCGGTAATTCTCTTCATTCCGGGATACGCATTTATCGCTGCCCTTTTCCCGAATAAGCATAAGAAAGCAGAAGGGTATGAC
>JAZUKG010000119.1:0-20800 GCA_045643145.1 Lachnospiraceae bacterium
CTAGCTGATGCTTTAGATGTATCCATAATGGAACTTATGAAATCAGAAAGAGAAAAACAGGAAATTTCTGCAGAAGAAATGGCGGTTAATGACGTTGTACAGATTGCTAAGACAGATTTTGAAGAACGGCAGAAGATTATATCTTATACTTTTGCTGGAAGTACATTATTGTTTACTATCTTAGAAATCTTACTTAGCATCGATTGGAATGCCGAGAGGCTTGCGTTAAGTGCAAATGTACCATGGGTAGCAATTGTTCCCGGTATTATAATGTTGATTTATGGAATCATTTGTAAGATAAAAGGAAAGAAATCCTTTGGCGCGGTGGAGATAGGTATCAGTCTTTTAATTATTCCAGTAATCATCATAGGTGCAATATTTTTGATTTGTGGTATTTTTATGAGCTGATTTTGAGTCTGTATTTGTACGGCTGTTAGAACATCAAATTCAAACTTTATAGTGCTTACTCGGTCACGGGCATGATTTATCCTAAGGAGTGTTCCATTTATGGAGGATTTCTTAGGATTTTTTTGTTCACGATGAATCTATGCAAGTGGCAAAAGGAATGACAAATAGTCTCCCTTTTTACATATATATGTTTTATAATAGAAATGTGATATTAGTAGGAGGACCATTGTATGGAAAATAAGTCTAAAATGCCTCAAATTGGAGAGGCAATATTCTGTATCATATATCTGATATTTGGCTATATTGCAGGGTTTGTAATGCTAGTACATGCAAATGGCAGTAGCTTAAGTATCGTTCTTGGTATAATGACATTAGTACTGGCAGGTGGTGATTCTTTTCATTTGGTACCCAGAATTTTAAATGCTTTTTTGGACAAATACGATTCGTATGAGTTTTATGCCGGTCTGGGGCTTATGGTATCCTCGATTACTATGACCATATTTTACATACTCTTATATTATGCATGTGAGCTGATTTCTGGTATGAATAAACCGGAAACACTTACAGATACGTTCGGCTATATGTATTATGTATTAATTGTGTTTTCTGTTTGTAGAATGATTCTTTGTTTATGTCCGCAGAATAACTGGTTTCATAAAGAGGGAAATCAGAAGTGGGGAATTATCAGAAATGTTCCTTTTATTATTGTTGGTATGATTGCGGTATATGGTTGCTTTATGGTAAATCAGTTTGGCATGGGTATTGCTGTCATAATCAGTTTTGCATGTTATTTACCGGTTGTATTTTTGGCAAAGAAAAAGCCGATGGTAGGTATGCTTATGATTCCAAAGACGATTGCTTATATGTATCTCATTTGTATTGCATTGGGAATGATATTTTGATGTCAGTTTTGATATCATAGAATTGTGGGAGGTGAGGTTTTGATACCGATTAATATCTTTATATTAACACGAGTCAGTGAATCAAATTTGATTCAAAAAATGGAACGTCAAATGTCAAAAAGAAAAAAGCCTCTCCATGTAAAAGAGTGGGAAGTGGAAGGCCTTTGCAGGTTATCGAATCATTTGCATGAAATCCTTCCTGAATTTTCAGGAATGAAATTCTTCTATTCTTTTATGATTCCGCGTATTGGCAAGGAATTCGATCTTTTACAGATTTCTGATGATTATGTGATCAATATTGAACTGAAAAGCGAAGACGTGACTGAAGATTTGATGAAAAGGCAGCTTTTACAGAATCGATATTATTTATCTTCGCTGAAAAGAACGGTTCGTTCCTATACTTATGTGAGTAAAACAGATAAGTTATATCGTTTATCAAATGGCGAGAATCTGGTTGAGTCGAAGTGGGATAAGCTGTGTGACGATTTAAAGAAAATGTCGGATTGTTATGAGGAAGATTTGGAGGAGCTGTTTTTAGAATCTCAGTTTTTGATTTCTCCGCTGACAGACTCGGATAAATTTCTAAACAGAGAGTATTTCCTGACATTTCAGCAAAGAGATATACGCTCGCAGATTTTGCAAAATATATTACAAAACAAGGTAAGATTACAATGTTTTTCAGGACTTCCGGGAACCGGGAAAACATTACTTTTGTATGATATAGCGATGAGTCTTTCGGTAAAACAAAGAGTATGTGTATTGCATTTTGGATTCTTCCCGGAAGGCTTAAAGCATTTGAATGAAAGATTGAGAAGAATCGATTTTTTTGCATGCCGAAATATGGATGCACTTCCGGATATGGATAGCTATGACTTTATTCTGGTGGATGAAGGACATCAGATGCGCGAAGAAGTATTATTACAACTTTTGGAATATAGTAGAAAAGAGCAAAAGCCTGTATTGTTTGCCTATGATATGGAGGAGGCTATCTCAAATGAAGAGGTGCCTTTGTATTTGCATACGAGAATGTTGGAAATGCCGGAGGTAATTCGTTTCCAACTTACCAACAGAATTCGAATGAATAAAGAATTATCTATTTTTATTCATAGTTTGATGTGTCCTGTCAGGTACTACCACAGGCGAGAGTATCCTTCTGTTTTTGCAGCATATGCCAATGACGCGGCAGAGCTGGGGGTAATACTCCGAGGCTTTATAAATCAGGGCTATGTATATATCGAGGATGCTTCTGATACTACCAGCAAAGAATTTGATAAAGTAATCATGGTAGTGGATGAGCGTTTCTATTATGATGATGCAGGATATCTTCGAACGAGAAAGGAAGAGGATCATAGTCTGGGTGTCAGAAATCTGTTTCATGGATTAAACAGAGCTAAAAAATCGATAGCTATTGTTTGCATGAACAATAAAACAATTTTTTCTTCGCTTCTGTCTATGATTCAGTCTTAGACACAGGTGAGACATTTGCTTTATTTTGGATAAAAAAATGGTATAATACATTTGGATGATGGATAAAGGGGAAAGAGATGAAAAGTAAAATGAAAAAAAGTATTTCAATGATGATGGTTTTTGCTATGGCTGCTATGCTTTGCATTAATAATGAAGTAAACGTATATGCAGGGTCAAATTATGTGGTTGCGCCGATGCAGGATGACCAGCAAATTATACCGGATAAGTACAATACCGGTTGTAAGGGTGAACTGATTCATTTTGAGGATTGCTCGGCTGAGCAGCAGAAACAGATTATGGGTGGAATTGAACTGAAAAAAAGTGATGAGTACTATGCCATCAATTTTACGTATTCAACCATAGCACCGGGCAACTATGTAATCGAAAATGTTGATTTTTCAAATAGAACGATAACAGATGTAAGTGGAAATAGCATTGTCAAAGACGACATGGGCTTTCGTTATTTAGGCTCTGCCAAGGATGAGATTACGATTACTTTCAACAACTGTAAATTCGGCGCAGTTATTCCTGGGGCGAATGTTAAAACTACATTTAATAATTGCAGCTTTAAAACACTGAATGGTTCTGATGTTGTATGTAACAATTGTCAGTTTGGGCATTCACCAAATGATCCGATTCGTCCGTTTAACAGAACATGGTTTAATGATTGCTATATTACAGATTTGCAATATTTCATGAACGAAAGAGAACAGCATATTGACGGGGTTCAGATTTATGGTAATCTGGCAAACAAAAATGCAGGGGAAACAAAAGGAAAAGATGCCGGAGATATTCATTTTAAAAACTGCAGATTTGAAATTCCGACCTATTATATTGCAGAGGGCAATACTGCTAATATGAATAACTGTATCTTTGTTCAGATTGAGTATTCGGATGCATATGATATTACATTTGAGGATATTATCACAAATGGTGCAGGCTTCCAGTTTTCAGCGCATCAGTGCAAATGTCCGGATCCAAAAGGCTGGGCATTAGAGGGAGTTTCTTTAAAGAACTGCAGAATGGGAGAGGGCAGCATTTATAGAGCATTTACTGCAGTGGATGACAGAGTAGAATTGGAAAATTCAGGAGTAAGTATTCCTCTTTATGTAGGTTCTTCATGGAAGGGTGATGACGGAAAAACACATTTTTCTGTTACCAATGACAGTTCATCTGACAGAAAGATTACGATTATTTCAGATAAAGAAGTCGTGACTCGTACGATTCCGAGATTTCCGACAGCAAAAGAAACCAATGTGGTAACCAATACTTTGACATATGCCGATTATCCGATTGATTTGGATATTGCCATTGAAGCGGATAAGTATGCGGTTTGTTTTGATTCTACTTTTGAAATGCAACAAATCCGTTTTGTAAACTATTCCGGTGAACAGGTAGTGTTGGATGCAGATGTCTTAAAGACGTATGAAACACCGTCTGAAGTTATCAAGGAGGGCAGCTGCGGAACGAAAAAAAGTACAGTAACCTATTCTTTGACAAACGATGGTATTTTGACTATATCCGGTGAAGGAGATATGATTAATTTTCACTCAGGATTAACTCCTCCTTGGGCAAATGATGTTATTCGCAAGGTTATTGTAGAAGAAGGAGTAACCAGTATTGGGAACCAGGCTTTCAATGGAAGAGATGGAATTTTAGAAATTTCACTGCCGGATTCCTTATTAACGATTGGCGGCAGAGCATTTAACAACTGTTGTTCTATCAGAGAAATTATTTTGCCGGCAAATTTACAATCAGTAGGAAACAGTTCGTTTGACGGATTGTTTGTAGCTCAGATGGAATTCCTGGGAGAGGACCCGAGTGCGGTTAAGGGACTTTCAGTCTATGCAAAACAGATTAAGGATTATCCGGCTGTGAGCGAAAATACGACTCCTGATCCGAAGCCAAGTGAAGATGTAAGCACCTCACCAAGTAGCGTTCCGAGTACTGTCCCGAGTGAAGCGCCAAGTGAAGAAGTAAGTACATCGCCAAGTAGCGTTCCGAGTACTGCCCCGAGTGAAGTGCCAAGTAAAGAAGTCAGTACATCGCCAAGTAGCATCCCGAGTGAAGCACCAAGTAAAGAAGTCAGTACATCGCCAAGTAGCGTTCCAAGTAAGCAGCCGAGCATATCACCGGTTGTTACGCCTAGTGAGCAGCCAAATACGATACAAATCATGCCTGCAAAAACAAAAGTGAAAAAGGTAAAGGCAGGACATAAACAGCTGGTGGTGACGGTGCAAAAGAAAAAGCAGAATGTAACCGGTTATCAGATTCAGATAGCAACCAACAAAAAATTTACAAAGAATGTAAAGAAGGCAGTTCTGAAAAAGAACACTACCACCAAAAAGGTATTCAAAAAGTTAAAAGAAAATACCGGATATTATATCAGAGTACGTACTTACTTAAAATCAAACGGTAAAAAGTATTATTCTGCGTGGACGAAATACAAAAAGAAGGTAATGACTAAATAGGAGAGTTTTTGTAAGTGATTGCTTGTGTCAAGTTTTCTATGAAAACTTGATATGTAGCCCGAGCCAATCAGTATAACTGATTTTGCATGGTGAGGGTTCTATGGATAGGGGGATACAAAATGGCATTGGAAGAAATTGAAGGATTTGACTTTGAATATTCAAAACGTTTTTACCCAAAAGAAGAAGTGATTTTGGAAACACTCAAGATGATGAAAAAGGTTTTGCCAAATCACATAGCAGAAATTGTCAGTCTGTATGAAAATTTAGATCAGGGTGACAATAAGGAACTTTGCAGAATCAAGGTCCATGGTATGAAGGGACTTTGTAACGGTATGGGTCAGCTTACTATCTTTCAGCTGGCTAAATTGACCGAAATGGCGCTCAGAGAAGATAACATGAAAAGAGTGGATGCACTCATGCCAATCTTGATTGAGGAGTGCCAAAAATGTCATCAGATTTTGATGGAGGCAAAGTCTTTAGAAGAGCCAAAGGCAAAGGCACTTTTTGATGTAAATAATCTAAAAATTCAACTTGAAACATTAAAATCGAGTATGGTATCATTAGACTATGCATTAGCAGATAAAACGATGGAAGAAATCAACCAATATGCATATGATGAATCCCTGGCATCTGATATTGAGGATTTGCATAAAGCAGAATTGGAATTTGATATCGATACAGTTTCAAAGCTGTGTGACAGACTTTTATCTATGACTAATCTGTGAGCGGAGATTGGATATAAATGAGTAAGCGTATTTTATTTGTGGATGATAGCCCAATGGTATTAAGACAGATGCAAAGCATGGTAGAGGATATTTATCAGGTGGATCTGGCTACCTCTTGTGAACAGGCATTTGTTCAGATGGAAAAGGAAAAACCGGATTTGATTTTTATGGATTGCGAAATGCCGGAATGCAATGGAAAACAGTCCTTTGAACTGATTCATAGTGATGAAAGATATAAGGACATTCCAATCGTATTTTTAACCAGTATTTCGGATGAAAAATATATCCTTCCGATTGTTGCATTACACCCACAGGGATATTTGTTAAAGCCACCGACACCAAAGCTGATTAGTGATACGATTCACAATCTGATTGGTGAGTAAAAGAACATATGATAAAAAAGAGGGATATCCCTCTTTTTATTTTGGGGGAAAAGAAAGGAGTTAGTATTTATGAAAAAGAAAGTATTATTATTTAGTTTGTTATTATGTGTAGGCTTATCAGCCTGCGGCAAGAAAGCAGAGGATGTTGTATATTCACAGGAACCTGCAGCTAAGGAGCAGACAGAAGAAACTGTAGCAGAAGAAACCCCGGAAGCGGAGCAGGAACAGCCGGAGGAAGAAACATCAGAAGATGAGGAAGATGCAGATAATCAGGCTGATGAGCAAAAGGAAGAGGAACAGGATTCTGATGAGAACGAAATGGTTGCAATGCATGATTACAGCGGCTTTTTTACAGATGGTATGGATGATGATATGACACTTACCAGAACGGCTGACGGAGGCTATGATGTAGAAATATCCATCTTTCGTTTGTGCAGTCTGGTCGGAACCGGAAATGATGTAGACGGAGCCTGCGAAGTAGTATTAACAGATCCGGCAAATAATAAAATGAGTGGTATTGTATATGTGGAAGAGAACGGAACCTATACCTTCAAGGTAACAGAATCTACATGGACTTATCTTTCTGACGGAGATTCCTTTACAGGATTTCAGCGCTCGGAAGCCGGAACAGCGGAAAATCCGGGTACAGAAAGAGATACCAATGAAATCGTAGTAAATTATCCGGAAGGTTTCTTTATGGATGAAGTCGATTTGATGCTGGAAATGGATATGGATAAATCGCAGAGTAATTTAAAGCAAAATGCAGATTTATTTGAATTATTTGGTTCAAGTCTTCGAATGGGAAGCTTTTTAGGAATTGAGGATAATGGATATTTTGTGCTTTGTATCGGGGCAGGCGTATATTATGAAGGTGAATGGGACTTTGTAGGAGATTCCCTGATGAGAGCGACCTATACGGATATGAATTCCGGAGAAGAAGGTACGATGGATATCGTCTTTGATACAGAAGATGTTCGCTATATTACTCAGATTAATGGTGAGGATATTTACTGGAAAATAAAGTAAGTGATAGATCAAGGAGCAATCATGGAAGCAGAAATGAGAATTCCTGAAAGCTGCGCAGATTGTCTGTTCAAAAGGCAAAAGGCCAGAGTGGCGGATGAAGATTATATAAATAAAGTGAAGGATTTACTGGATAATCGCAGAAGTACGGATACATCGCCATTTATGGTGTATCAGTTCAACAGACTTTATGCAGAAAAATTCGGGAAACCGGACAGCTATGCAGATATCAACAAAAAGTTCAATGATTTGGTACTTTCTATGGAGAATCAGATCAGAGAAAAAATCCATCAGGCGGCGGATCCGTTATATCAGGCACTCGTGTATGCACAGGTCGGAAATTATATTGATTTTGGGGCTATGAATGTGGTGAACGAGGATGAGTTTTTAAAACTGTTAGATCATCACCGAATGGATGACAGAAACCTGAAAACCTATGAATCCTTTGTGTCGCAATGTGAGAAAGCCGATACCCTTTTGTTATTATGTGATAACTGCGGCGAAATTGTTTTTGATAAATTGCTTCTCGAGGAAATGAAAAAAAGATTTCCAAAACTATCATTTACAGTCATGATCAGAGGAGAAGAGGTTTTAAATGATGCGACGAGAAACGATGCAGCATATGTTGGCATTGATAAGATAGCTCGCATTGTGGATAACGGAATGCCGATTGCGGGTACTGTTTATGAGTTTCTGGGAAAAGAGGCAAAGGAAGCGATTGATCAAGCAGATGTGATTCTGTCAAAGGGACAGGGAAATTATGAAGCCTTTTCCGGAGAAGGGAAACATGTCTTTTATGCATTTTTGTGTAAGTGTGAGCTTTTTACAAATCGTTTTGGAGTAGAAAGATTAACAGGTCTCTTTATAGAAGAAGGTATATAGAAAAATGGAAATAAAAAAGAATTGCTGGTAAAAGCAATTCTTTTTTTAATTATTCAATATGGAAAATCTCCTTTAAGATCGGATCACTTACAATGACTTTTTTTGCTTCTTCACGGTAGCTTTCCTCGTGTAAATAGGTGTGTCTGAATGGTTTGATAGAAGCAGATACATCGATGGCATGAATGTATTCGTTTACATCCAGATTCAATGTTTTTACATAATCAAAAAATCCAGTTTTTTCAAAAATAGTGCGGACTCTTTCGTATCTGTGATTTTGAACAATTGCCATCAGGTAAGTAGCAATCCCAACCTGTACGCCGTGCAGCTGAGGTGTTTCTGAGTACTTATCCAAAGCGTGCGAGATCAGATGTTCACTACCGCTGGTCGGGGCACTCGAGCCTGCTATTTCATTGGCAATTCCGCTCATGGCCAGAGAATCCAAAAGTTCCTTTAAAAACAGAGCGTCCTGAATGGTTTCAAAAGGTGTTCTGACAAAGCTGTTCACTGCCTTTTTTGCAACCATCATGGCAAAGTCGTTGACTGTAGTAAAGCCCATATCTTCTTCATATTGCCAGTCATACAAAGCGGTAATTTTAGCAACCATATCACCAATACCGGAATACAAAAATTTAACCGGTGCAGTTGAGATTACCTTGGTATCGACGATAATACCATAAGCCATTTTTGCAGGCAGACTTTTTCTTCGACCTTTTACGATGAGGGATGCACTGGCGCTGGAAAAACCGTCGCTGGATGCAGAAGTAGGAACGCTGATGAACGGAAGCTTTAATAAAAATCCGCAGTACTTTGCAGCATCGATTACCTTGCCGCCGCCAAGTCCGATTACGGCCTGTGTTTTGGCAGGCATGGAAAAGGCGAGATCTGTAATATCTGCGACATCCACAGTATCCATTTCCTGATATTCCAATACCTCAATTCCGGCATCCTTTAACGAGGTCATTACTCTGGATCCAAACATATCGATTAAGCCATTTCCAAAGAGAATAACGACCTTTTGAAAATCCGATTCCTTTAGGTAATTACCTATCTGATCCAAAGCATTTTCTTCCACCTTTAGGATGGTTGGAATTGCGATTGATGTACCTGTTATATTCATTCTGTTCAGTCCTTTCTGATATCTGTCTAAAGCTATATTTTGTCTTGTGCTTAGAATACCACATAATGCAGCGTTCATGCAAAAAAAGAAGAGATTATTTCATTGAAGCAGGTATTTTACTGTGGTAAAATTAATTGAATACTGGTTATTTGGGGTAGTATGTAAAGATGTAAACTTTGAATAGTCACAGTTGTAAAATTACGAGACAAGGTAGTGTCAAGTAATATATGAAAACAGTGAATGGCTTCGATTGTAAAACAATCGACGCAAACCAGGAAGGATAATATATGGAACATCAAAATTATCAGGGACCTCAGGATAATGGAAATGGTCAAAATGGTCCCGGTCAGAACGGACAAAACGGGAATGGTCAAAATGGAAACGGCGGACCGCAAAAGAGACAGAGCTTTATGCTCTTTTTACTGGCGGCACTCATTACGCTGTTGTTTATGAGCTTTTTAATGCGTTCTCTGTCAGGTTCTTCTGAGCAGGAAATCAGTTATAATGAATTTTTGGATATGGTGGAACAGGGTAAGGTAGAATCTGTATTAATTACTCCGGACAATATTCAAATTACTCCAAAGGTAGACAAAAAAGAGGATGAAAACTTGAATCCTTTCTTCCTCGGAGACAGCAGAAATACGATTGTTTATTTTACCGGTGTTGTAAATGATGATACACTGCCACAGTTTTTGAGAGAAAACAAAGTAGAGTACAAGCAGAAAATTCCGGATAAATCCAGTCTCTTGCTTTCCATCTTATTAACCTATGTACTTCCGTTTGTAATCGTATTTATTCTTTTAAACATTTTGTTTAAGAAGATGTCAGGCGGTATGGGCATGGGCGTTGGCAAAAGTACTGCCAAGGTTTATGTACAAAAGGAAACCGGAGTTACATTTAAGGATGTAGCAGGACAGGATGAAGCCAAGGAATCTCTGCAGGAGGTTGTAGACTTTTTACACAATCCGGGTAAATACACTCAGATTGGTGCTAAACTGCCAAAGGGTGCTTTATTAGTAGGTCCTCCGGGAACCGGTAAAACCCTCCTGGCAAAGGCAGTAGCAGGTGAAGCAAAGGTTCCTTTCTTTTCACTAGCAGGTTCTGACTTTATTGAACTTTATGTTGGTGTGGGAGCTTCCCGTGTGCGTGACCTTTTCAAAGAGGCAACAAAAAATGCACCATGTATCATCTTTATCGATGAAATTGATGCCATCGGTCGTAGCCGTGATTCCAAATACGGCGGCGGTAATGAGGAAAGAGAACAGACCTTAAATCAGCTTCTGGCTGAAATGGATGGTTTTGATACTTCAAAGGGTATTTTGATTTTGGGTGCTACCAACAGACCTGAAATCCTGGATAAAGCTCTGTTAAGACCGGGCCGATTTGACAGACGAGTAATTGTAGATAAGCCTGACTTAAAAGGCCGTGTGGATGTACTGAAAGTCCATGCCAAGGGCGTAAATATGGATGAAACCGTAGATTTAGAGGAAATCGCGCTGGCTACCAGTGGTGCGGTTGGTTCAGATTTGGCCAATATGATTAATGAAGCTGCTATCAATGCAGTCAAGAATGGCAGAAAGGCAGTTAGTCAGAAGGATTTATTTGATGCGGTTGAAGTAGTCCTCGTAGGTAAGGAAAAGAAAGACCGAATCATGAGTAAGGAAGAAAGAAAGATCGTATCTTACCATGAAGTGGGTCATGCCCTGATTGCAGCACTTCAGAAAAATTCAGAGCCGGTACAAAAGATTACGATTGTGCCTCGTACTATGGGAGCACTCGGATATGTTATGCAGGTTCCTGAAGAAGAAAAATATTTGAATTCTCAGTCAGAGCTTCATGATATGATTGTAGGTCTTTTAGGTGGTAGAGCCGCTGAAGATATCGTATTTGATACAGTAACCACCGGTGCCAGCAACGATATTGAAAGAGCGACCAAGATTGCCAGAGCCATGGTAACTCAGTATGGTATGTCCAAGCGCTTTGGTCTGATGGGTCTCGAATCCATCGAAAGCCAGTATCTCGATCACAGAGCTGTGATGAACTGTTCGGATGTGACTGCTGCAGCAATCGATGAAGAGATTATGAAGATTCTGAAAGACTGCTATAAAGAAGCCAAGAAGATGCTCAAGGAAAACCGCAGCGTCATGGACAAGATTGCTTCTCACCTGATTAAAAAAGAAACTATTACCGGTAAAGAATTTATGCAGATTTTCCGCAAGGAAAAAGGTCTTCCGGAGCCAAAGGAAGATAAGGATAAGGACAAAGACAAGGTCAAGGAAGAAGCCAATAAGCATAGCTTTGAAAATGTACTTCGTACCATTGAACCAAGCTATGAGGAGGATGAAAATCAAAGCGTGACGGTCGAATTTGAAGATGACAGCATTGAGATTCCATTCCCTAAAACAAATGGCACAGACGCAGAAGTTACAAATTCGAATGTCAATGAGGAAGGCGTAGAACTTCATATCAGCAAAGAAGGCCTGGCAGCCTTTGATGAAGAGCTTTCAGATACTCAGACAGAGGAAGATGAATAAAAGATTTTATAAAAGGTTCTCTTGAAAAAGAGGGCCTTTTTGTTATTTACCACGGCCATATTGACAATGTTCAAAACTATTTGGGATAATTAGTGTTAGAAAATAAAGAAAACAGGGGATATTATGTTCAATATTCAGGAAGAATTAGCCAAGCTTCCCCACTCTCCGGGTGTGTATATCATGCATGATGAAATGGATCACATCATTTATGTCGGGAAAGCCATTGATTTAAATAAACGTGTGCATTCGTATTTTAGAACCAGCACCAAAAAGACTGCCAAAATTCAAAAGATGGTGAGTCTGATTCATCACTTTGAGTTTATTATGACAGACTCGGAATTAGAGGCTCTGGTACTGGAAAACAACTTAATCAAGCTGCATAGGCCTAAATACAATACCATGCTCAAGGATGATAAGACCTATCCATATATAAAGGCTACCCTAGGGGAAGAGTTTCCGAGGCTCGTGATGACCCGTACCATGAAAAAGGATAAGTCGAAATATTTCGGACCATATACCAGTGCAGCAGCAATCAAGGATACGATTGATTTTTTAAATAAGCTCTATCATTTAAGAAGCTGCAACCGCTCTTTTTTTCAGGACGGACAAAGAGCCTGCCTGAATTATCATATGAAGCAGTGTATGGCTCCATGTATGGGGAAAATTTCGCAGGAAGAATATGAGCAAAATATGAAAAAGGCCCTGGACTTTTTAAACGGGGATTATCAGAAGGTATTAAAGGAACTGGAACAGAAGATGCTGGAGGCTTCGGAAAATCTGGAGTTTGAAGAAGCAATTCGCCTCAGAGACCTAAGAAACAGCTGTCTGGCTGTCTGTCAGAAACAGAAAATTACAGACAGTGACGGAGAAGACAAGGATATCGTAGCCATTGCCAGAGAAGAAAATGATGCGGTCATTCAGGTGTTCTTTGTCAGAAACGGGAAACTCATTGGCCGAGAACATTATTATATGACGCATACCAATGACGAGACAGAAGAAGAAATTCTGGGAAGCTTTTTAAAGCAGTATTATGCAGGGACTCCTTATCTGCCAAAGACCATTATGCTGTCTAAAGAGATCGATGACATCGAACTATTGTCGGAATATCTGTCTATGCGAAAAGGAAACAAGGTTCGTATTGTGATTCCGAAAATCGGTCACAAGGAAAAACTCGTAGAGCTGGCTTATCGAAATGCTTCTCTGGTACTTAGACAGGATAGAGAACGTCTTCAGAGAGAAAAGGAAAAGACCGAGGGAGCTGTAAAGGAGATTACAGATTTAATCGGGATTGATTATGCCAAACGTATTGAGGCTTATGATATTTCCAATATCAGCGGTTTTGAATCCGTCGGCTCCATGATTGTTTATGTGGACGGCAAACCTCGCAGAAGTGATTATCGCAAGTTTAAAATAAAGACCGTAGTCGGACCGGATGATTATTCGAGTATGCGGGAGGTATTGACCAGACGATTTACGCATGGATTAAATGAAAAAGAAGAAAATAAAGAAAAAGAAATGGATGATGATTTCGGCAGCTTTACCAAGTTCCCGGATTTGATTTTGATGGATGGTGGTAGAGGACAGGTGAATATCGCACTCAGTGTACTGGAGGAATTGGGACTGAATATTCCGGTTTGCGGTATGGTAAAGGATGATCACCACAGAACCAGAGGTTTATATTTTGAAAATGTGGAAATGCCGATTGATACTCACAGCGCAGGCTTTCAGCTCATTACGAGAGTCCAGGATGAGGCGCATCGATTTGCGATTGAATTCCACAGAAGTCTGAGAAAGAAAACCAGCGTAAAATCGATTTTGGATGATATTCCGGGAATCGGACCTGCCAGACGCAAAGAACTGATGCGTCATTTTGATTCGCTCTCAGAAATCAAGCATGCGGATTTGGAAACTCTGCTTGAGGTACCCAAGATGAACGAAGCCGGTGCCAGAGCAGTGTATGAGTTCTTTCGCCGGGACGATAAATAATGTAAAGTAAGTAACCGAGAGCATTCTCGGAGGTAAGCAATGGGTAACAATAAAATGAAATCAAGGAGATAGTACTCGATGAAATATACAGAGAATATCATTAATCCCTTAACAGGCCTGGATTATCCGGATCCGGATGTGATTCGTGTCGGCAGAACCTACTATATGGTCAGTACTACCATGCACTTTTTCCCGGGCTGTGAGATTTTGCGCTCTTATGATTTATGGCACTGGGAGCACGTATGCTACGTGTATGAGACTTTGGACGGTACACCGGCTCAAAAGCTTGAAAACGGAGAAAATATATACGGAAAAGGAATGTGGGCTGCTTCTCTTCGCTATCACAATCACACCTTTTATTTGTGTTTTGTAGCCAATGATACCGGAAAGACCTATTTATACCATACCAAAGATATTTTGGGTCCGTGGGAAAAACAGGAAATCGAAGGCTTTTATCATGATAGCTCTCTTTTGTTTGATGATGACCAAAGAGTCTATATCGTATACGGAAATACACAGATTTATATAACCGAACTAAATGAAGAACTGACCGGTCCAAAGGCAGGAGGTCTTCATAGAAAAATCATAGAAGACGGTCCGGCTATGCTGGGCTATGAAGGTTCTCATATCTATAAAATCAATGGGAAATATTATGTATTTTTGATTCATTCAGGACCTGACAAATGGCTTCGAAGTGAGGCTGTATTTATGGCAGCCAGCCTGGAAGGAGATTTTACAGGAGGAGAAGTTCTCTCTGATGACTCGGGATTTCGCGCTCAGGGCGTTGCGCAGGGAGGTATCGTCGATACGCCAAACGGAGACTATTATGCGATTTTATTTCGCGATAACGGAGCAGTAGGACGACTTCCTATGCTGGTTCCGGTTTCTTTCCATGGAGATATGCCTGTTTTTGGAGACTGCGGAAAAATGCCGACAGAGATTGAAATTTGCGATTTAAAACCGGGGCACTTATATGAGCCTTTGGTCGGTAGTGATGACTTTAAAGGAAAGCTCCATACCGGATGGCAGTTTAATCATGAGCCGATGGGCGGCTATCGTCAGGATCCGGAAAAGGGCAGAATTTATTTTGACAGTGCAGCGCTTTCAAATACCCTGACACAGGCAGTCAATACTCTGACTATGAGAACTTTTTTTCCGGGCTGCAAAGGGGAAGTTACACTCGGATTTGCCGATATGAAGGATGGAGACGAGGCCGGACTTTGCATCCTTCAGGGTCAGTATGCATACATTGGCGTAAAAAGAAAAGAGAATGATTTTTTCATCACCTATACGAGAAAAGTAGAGGACGAGGCGGTTTGTGAGGATGCATTTCTTTGTACAGCCTCGGACCTTTTGGAGAAAACATCGCATCCACAGGCCAAAGCCGATTTTTCTGATACGGAAATGCAGGAAACAGATATGATTGCCGGGGGTGAAATAGCCCTCAGTGCTCTGCTTTCTTTTACAGAAGAAAAAGATCAGGCAGAATTTGGATATGCCCTGGAGGAAACCATAGATTTGGACAGTCAGATTCTTCATGACAAGCAGTTTAAAAAGAACAGATTTCACAGCAAAAGAAACTACCAAATGATGGAAAATAATCATGAGCTTTTCTTTCACCTTGACCACTTTACGGGAGCCAGATTCGGGCTGTTTTATTTCAGTAAAAAGGAAACGAAAGGAAGCGTATACTTTTCCGATTTTCGATATACAATATAGGGCTACTATGGTACAATAAATGTATATGAGCCTTTGGGTATCAAAGGCAGATAAAATGCCGGATTTTTCGAGATTTGGCACAAAAAACAGGGAGGTTACAAAACTATGGCAAGTGTTAGCATTAACAGAATTATTGAAAAGTTCAATCTGGAAAATTTGACTCCGGAAATTGACTTAAAGGGGATTAAAATTACTCAGCCGGATATTAACAGACCGGCGCTTCAACTCGCAGGATATTTTGAGCATTATGAGGCAACTCGTCTGCAAATTATCGGATTTGTAGAATATACTTATATGAATGGTTTAGAGCCGGAAAGAAAGGAAGTCGTATTTGAAAAGCTTCTTTCCTGTCCGATTCCTGTTATTATTTTCTGTCGTGAGCTTCAGCCGGATCCGCTCTTCCTTCAAAAGGCTATTGAACATAAGATTCCGTTACTTATGACCAAGAAAGCAACATCCGCATTTACAGCAGAAATTATTCGTTGGCTGAATGTGAAGCTTGCTCCTTGTATTTCCGTACACGGTGTATTGGTAGACGTTTATGGTGAAGGTCTTTTGATCACCGGTGAAAGCGGAATCGGTAAGTCAGAGGCAGCTCTGGAGCTGATCAAGAGAGGTCACCGTCTGGTAACAGATGACGTAGTAGAAATCCGTAAGGTAAGTGATGATACATTGATCGGATCTGCACCGGATATTACCAAGCACTTTATCGAGCTTCGTGGTATCGGTATTGTGGATGTAAAGACATTGTTCGGTGTATCTTCTGTTAAGGATACCAGTCAGATCGACCTGGCAATTCGTCTGGAAGACTGGAGCAAGGATAAAGAGTATGACCGTCTGGGACTCGAAGAAGAATATGTAGATTATTTAGGTAACAAGATTGCGAGTCATACCATTCCAATCAGACCGGGTCGTAACCTGGCACTTATTTGTGAATCGGCAGCAGTTAACCACCGTCAGAAGAAGATGGGTTACAATGCAGCACAGGAGCTTTACAAACGTTTCCAGGAAAACCTGGCAAAAAACAGAGATGAAGAGGAGTAAGAAAATGAAATATTGTTTTGGCGTAGACGTTGGGGGCACAACCATTAAAATGGGGCTTTTTGACCTGGACGGAAATGTACTGGATAAATGGGAAATTGTGACTCGCACTGAAAACGGAGGCGAGAACGTACTTCCTGATATTGCCAAGGCTTGTGATGATAAGATGGCAGAAAAGAACATCGAAAAGGTGGACGTAGTCGGAATCGGAGTTGGTGTTCCGGGACCGGTTGACGGCAAAGGAATCGTACATCGCTGCGTAAATCTCGGCTGGGATGTATTTAATGTAAATGAAAAATTAGAGTCTTTGACAGGTATTCCTGTTAAGGCCGGAAATGATGCAAACGTAGCAGCTCTCGGAGAAATGTGGAAGGGCGGCGGACAGGGTTATCAGAACCTGGTTGTCGTGACACTCGGAACCGGTGTCGGCGGTGGTATCATTTTAGACGGAAAGATGCTAACAGGAGCAACCGGTGCAGGCGGAGAAATCGGACATATCCATGTAGAAGGCAATGAAACAGAGTCCTGCGGATGCGGCAACAAGGGGTGCCTCGAGCAGTATGCTTCTGCTACCGGTATTGTGAGACTGGCCAAGAGAACATTGGCAAAAACAGATCAGAAAACCTGTTTAAATGCAGACAGCGTAAGTGCCAAGGATGTTTGGGATGCTGTAAAAGCAGGTGATGAAGTAGCAATCTGCATCGCAGAACAGTTCGGTAAATATTTAGGAGAAGGCCTGGCAGCCATTGCCGGTGTAGTCAATCCGGAAGCTTTTGTTATCGGAGGCGGTGTATCCAAGGCAGGAGATGTCCTTCTTTCATATATCGAAAAGAATTATAAACCGGTGGTATTCCACGGAAGCCGAGACGCGAAATTTGAATTGGCAACTTTGGGAAATGATGCCGGAATTTTCGGAGCAGCAAAACTGGTCCTTGATTAAAACAGAAAAAGGTGACAGACGTGAATCAGTCAACATTAGAATTTATAAAGCAAACTGCAGGAGCAGAAAATGTGAAACTGCAGGAAGATATGAAAAAGCATACGACCTTTCGTATCGGAGGACCGGCTGAGGTCTTTGTAGATGTGGTAAGTGTTTCGGTGCTTACAGAGCTGGTAGCTTATTTTTCAAAGGTTTCTCAGGAGTACTACGTAGTAGGAAAAGGCAGCAATCTTTTGGTTGGTGACAAGGGATATGAAGGTGTCATTTTACATGTCGGCAATCAAATGTCTGCGATTGAGAGAAACGGCAATCTCGTGACAGTAGAGGCTGGAGCAGGACTTCCGCAAGTTGCAAATTTTGCTATTTCAGAGGGCCTTTCAGGACTGGAGTTTGCAGCCGGTATTCCGGGAAGCATGGGCGGCGCCATTGTCATGAATGCAGGTGCCTATGGCTCTGAAATGAAAAATGTGGTAAAAAGCGTTACTGTATTAAATGCGCAGGGTGAAGAGATGGAACTGGATAATGAAACCATGGAGTTTGGTTATCGAACCAGTATTATCAAAAATCGTCCGTTTTTAGTAACCAAGGTCGTACTGGAATTAAAAGAAGGTGACAGCAAGGCTTCCAGAGAAGAAGCAGATTCTTATCTGGCCAGTCGAAAGGAAAAACAGCCTTTAGAATTTCCGAGTGCGGGAAGTACCTTTAAAAGACCGGAGGGCTATTTTGCAGGCAAACTGATTATGGATGCGGGTCTGAGAGGTTTTCGAATCGGTGATGCGCAGATTTCCGAAAAGCATTGCGGTTTTGTGGTAAATATCGGAAATGCAACCGCAGAAGATGTCAGGGAAGTCATGGACGAAGCGACCAGAAGAGTAAAGGAACATTTCTCTGTTGAGCTGGAACCGGAAGTTATTTTTTTAGGTGATTTTTAGGAGGAAGAGATGTCTTTTTCCGGTGAAATGAAAGAAGAATTGTTAAAGGTGGCTGTGAGTGCCAGACATTGTCAGATCGCAGAGCTTGCCGCTATTTATCAATTTTTAGGAAGAATAAAAACCGATGAATACGGAAATACAGAAATCTATATTCAGACGGAAAATGAAAAGGTAGCAGCCAGATTTTATTCCCTTTGGAAAAAGGTTTTCAAGGTTTCGCCGATGCTTACCGTCAGACGTATGCATCAGCAGACAGAAGGCCTGATTTATCTGGTCAGAGTTACCGCATTGCAGGAGGCAAAAGAATTCTTTATGCTTTTGCATTTAGAAAGGCTGTTTGGGTCGGGCGAAGAGGACTTTTTTGTTGACGAGCTTTTGATCAAAAACAGCTGCTGTAAAAGGGCTTTCCTTCGCGGTGCATTTTTAGTCATCGGGTCGGTCAGTGATCCTCAAAAGGGGTATCATTTAGAACTGGTCTGTCATAATATGACACAGGCAAACAAGCTGATTACGATTTTGCAATCCTTTGGCATACAGGCCAAATATGTGCTTCGAAAAAAATATTATGTGATTTATTTAAAAGACGGAGAACAGATTTCAGATTTTCTGAATGTCATATCCGCGCATATGGCCATGATGGAGTTTGAAAATGCCAGAATTGTAAAGGATGTGCGAAACAGGGTGAATCGCAAGTTTAACTGCGATATGGCCAATATCAATAAAATGGTGAATGCAGCATCCAAACAGATGCAGGCTATTCAGATTTTAAAGGACAAGGGAGATTTCGATTCTCTGCCGGATTCCTTGAAAGAAATCGCCAGACTCAGAGAAGAATATCCGGAAAGTTCCCTGGAAGAACTGGGTAAATATTCTGATCCTCCGATTGGTAAATCGGGTGTCAATCACAGACTGAGAAAGCTGGTAGATATGGCCAAGGAATATGGGGAATTTGAATAAAAATTATTGTGTAAAGGAGATAAAGTCATGACAGAGAAAAAAGTAAAAATTCAGTTACAAGAAGATATGCAGCCAAGACCGATTGCCGTATTTGTGCAAAAGGCGAGTGTTTATGACAGCAAGATTTCCATCGCAATCGGAAATAAAAATGTGAATGGTAAGAGTATCATGGGAATGATGAGTTTAAGCCTCAAGGACGGTGACGAGATTACCATCATAGCAGAAGGTACGGATGAAAAAGAAGCCGTTGCCGGATTAGAAGAATATTTATGCAAATAAAAAAATCCCTATAAAAGGGAGGATGCCAGGTAAATAAGAATTTACCTGGCACATATTATGAAAAAGTTTTCAATTCAAACATTTTTAGTCTTTATCGTTTGTTTCTTTGATGATTTAAGTATATGCAATAGAAATGGATAAAAAATGTTATGTAAATGAAAATACATTTAATAAAAAATGAACAAAATATGAACGCCTAAATTGGTAAAAAAAACAAAAGAAAATGGAGGATTTTGAAAATGGCAAAGTATGTATGTAGTGTATGTGGTTATGTTCATGAAGGAGATGCAGCTCCGGACCAGTGTCCTGTATGTCATGTGCCGGCAGAAAAATTCAATAAAATTGAAGGTGAAATGACTCTTGCGGCAGAGCATGAATACGGAGTATACGAAAAAACTGTAAAGAACAATGAAAACATCAGCGAAGAAGATAAGAAATATATCTTTGATCAGTTAATGGCAAACTTCAAGGGTGAATGTTCAGAGGTTGGTATGTACCTTTGCATGGCACGTATTGCTCATCGTGAAGGATATCCTGAAATCGGATTGTACTGGGAAAAGGCAGCTTATGAAGAAGCAGAGCATGCTGCTAAATTTGCAGAGCTTTTAGGTACTGATCTCGAACCAAACATGAAGGCTACTACAAAAGACAACCTCGCATGGAGAGTAGAGTGTGAATTTGGTGCGACTCAGGGAAAAACAGACCTGGCATTGTGTGCAAAGAAAAACGGACTTGATGCAATTCATGATACAGTACATGAAATGGCCAGAGATGAAGCCAGACACGGAAAAGCCCTTAAGGGTATGCTTGACAGATACTTTGGCTAATCGGAAAGCTAAGTAAATAGGAAAAAATGACGCCCCTACAATTGATTTGTAGGGGCGTATCTTTTTGTTTACCGCAGCCTTGTGGCGCAGGGCCTTATTATTTCTGAGTACTGTTAGCGGTTGCAAACCCTTTTTTGCGTGTATCTATAGTGGTCTGTAAATAGTTCCACACATTGGATTGTTTTGTTTTATTTGCGACAAAAACAA
>JAZUKG010000120.1:0-2701 GCA_045643145.1 Lachnospiraceae bacterium
AGAAACAGAAGGCGCCTGCCTGCAAGAGAAATCCTGCAGACAGGCGCTTTTGGGCGCCGGCGACAAGGAAGTGGCGTGCCAAAAACATGCACGCCAAAGAGAGTGGCAATTATTGTATTTATCGGTAAAATGTGTTACAATTCCTGTTAACTAAATAAATACGAAATGATTAAGGGAGAAAATGATGAAAAAATTGGCAGTATGTATGATGCTTTTGTTGAGTTGTGTTATGGTGCTTGCCGCCTGTGGAAATCAGAACGAAGATAACAATGCTAAGGCTACACCGACGGCCGGAATAACGGAAGAGGCAACGTCCGGAACTACAGATGAACTAAAGCCTACCTCTACACCGACACCCACATTGGCACCTACATCGACTTCTACGTCGACACCTACCGTAACGCCTACACCTACGGTAACGCCTACCCCGACCATGATAGAAGAGCCACCGGTAATGCATTATCCGAAGGTGATGGAGGATGAAATCAGGGAAAAGGCATGTGACTATTTGAATAAATTTATGCCGGGTGAGACGGCGTTTAGGGATGATGATTATATTAACTATACAAGAGAGTTTACAGAGGATGGCCATGTATGGTTTTGCTATAAGTTTTACGATGGATCCACCTCATATTATGTTTTTACGAAGGATGAAGAGGTTGCGGGTGCAATCGTTCCCTGTATAACCATTTATGATGCAGATGGAGAGGTATTTTTTGCCTGTGACAGCGCAAACAAGTTTAGTGTAGATTCCGAGGATGTTATCAATGACAGAAAACTGATATACAATGGGGAGGATTTAAGAGAATCTCAGAAGTATAAAGATGTTTGTTACGTTTCGCTTGATTCTGTCACTTCGGAGACCTCTGAAGGGCTTGAGGCAACTCTTCTCTCATGTGAATTCTGCGAGCTTAAGGTAGGTAAACGATGTGTAGCGCGAACAGACGATGAATATGTTATTATAACATCGATTGATATCGTACCGGTTATCGGTACTGATTTATTTTATGAGGACAGTGCTATGCTGAATTTGGGGCAAAAGACTGAAGGAGCACGTAATTTATCTAACGGTTATAGGTATGTTTATGAAAATCAGCTCGATTATGATTATTTTTGGGACAGTGATGGAAGATATCAGGGTACTGTTTATGACACCGACGGTAATGTCGTTCTGGACCTCAATACTATATATTGGGGCGGTACTGACGGAGGAGGAGACTACGAGTTTACCATAAGAGACGGGAACGGCAGGATTCTGGCAAACTACCCTGAGAGCATTCTGGAATGGAATTGTGCATCAATGATGGCTGATTATGAATCAGGCAAGTTAACGGAAGAATTTGAGACAAGTTATACAATTGATTTGAATGACGGGCATACCATCCGACTCGATGCTTACGCAAGTGGTCTTTATTACTATTGCGGAAAATTCGAAGTGAGTATTTACCTGGATGATGAATATTTCACCAGTTTTGTAAATTTTTCACATTAGTAGTGTAAGGCAAAAAACTTATGTTTTTCTTGAGGGGCATACTGATTCCGTTCGGAGAAATGAAAGGAGATTATTATGGAAGTGATGTGCATTAATATCATCGATGTATGCAGTCACAGAACGGAATCCCTGCCGCAAAAGGTGTTTTGGCGGCAGAGAGACATGATTTATTCATTGCTTATCAGCTTTCGTAAGAGCTCCGACAGAGGACAAATCAAAGTGCCTGCCACAAGGTTACCGGCACCATGAATCGCATCCCACGGAAGCCCGGCTATTATCCAGGCTACTGTTGACTTAAAATTCAATCCCATCATTATCGCCTGTGCCGGAGCGTAGAGTGTGCCGAAAAGCAGTCCGTGCAGGCAGCATACGATAGGATATACGATAAGTTTTGTTTTTTTTGACATGTTGCGGGGAAGAAGCATTGTGATTGCCCACAGAATAGTCCAGATATAAAGGTATGGAATCCACCATATGTTAAACCCGGCATACAGACCGTTCAGAAGAACATAAACATATATGGGAATCAGTGCTTTTTTCCTGTATACTACTGTATAGGTCATGGTAAACATTCCGAGCAGATGAATGTTTGGAAGGACCTCCATGATAATTTTTGAGCAGAACATTACCGTTCCGAGCATGGCAAAAATAACAAGTTCTTTGGTTGTCAGTGATTTATTATTTGGCGCGTTCAAGGCAATATACCGATCCTTCTGATATATCAGTGGTGTCAACACCTGACATGGCGTATTCGCCGTCAATATAGAATGCCCAATAGCTCTGATCGATATCGTAGTCAGCAGTAATGCCGTTTACTACTTTAACGTATAAACCATATCCGCCGGCCTCGCCATCTATCAGGTCATTTGCAAGCAATGCCGCACCGACAGTCTGTTCATCTGTATGAACGGTAAACTTAACTGGCTGATTGACAGCCTTTACCTCGGCAATCAGTTTTCTGGAACCCTGTCCGAATTCTGTATCTTCGAGATAGGTGGCATTTTCCCATAAGCCGACTTTTTCTATGCTGTTATTTTCCGATGATTGAGGTTGTTCCGGCGAATTTGCATCAGTTTGTACTGTTGTATTTGCAGCATTCGGTGCTGATGTGTTTGCCTCGATATGAGATGCTGCATTTTCGGTAGTCTGCTCGGAAGTTCCCTGATTTCTGCCACAAGCGGTAAAGCTCATTGCAAGAACTGCCACGAG
>JAZUKG010000121.1:0-4073 GCA_045643145.1 Lachnospiraceae bacterium
ATATGCAAAAGCTACGGTGGAGGTGCATTTAAGAGGACTTCGATGTTTTTTGCAATTCCTTTACGAGGAAGGAGTTGTAAAACGGGATCTTACAGAATCCGTCCCCAAAATGTGTTGCAGCACGGGGGAAAGAATTCCACACATGCTGTCCACGGAACAGGTCAATACGCTGTTGAAATCTATTGACCGGGGAAACCCCATCGGAAAACGCAATTATGCGATTCTCGTTATGGCAGCCTGTCTTGGAATGAGAGACAGCGATATTGTAAGTCTGAAATTTGAAAACATTGACTGGGAGAAAAGTACGATTTCTTTCTTTCAGAGAAAAACAAACAAATTCTTAGTTCTGCCACTGCTGCCTGTGGTGGGGGAAGCAATTATAGATTATCTAAGAAATGGTCGTCCGCAGACTGACAGTAAATATATTTTTGTGAAGCATCGTCCGCCCTTTGAACAGTCAACGTCGTTTTATATGGTTATGAAAACCGTACTGGAGAACTCCGGTATAAAGCTAAAAGCTAATTCATCGAGAGGACTGCACATTTTGCGCCACAGTTTGGCGAGTGAACTCATCCGGCAGGGAGAATCCTACAATACGGTATCGACAATTTTGGGGCATGCCAGCATTGGGGCAACGAACGCATATACCCATATTGATGTAGACGGTCTATTCAAATGCGCTTTGGAATTAACGGAGGTGATAACCCATGACCTCTGAACTGAATTTCAACAGTCAATTTGCTGATAGTCTCCGTGGCTTTATCCTTGAAAAAAGAGGGCTGGGGTGCAAGTACAAAACTGAGGTCACTACATTACGACAATTCGATAAATATGTGTGTAGTTCTAGATATGAAGGCCATGAAATATCCAAAGAATTATTTGAAAGGTGGACGAATCGTCGATCCTGTGAAAGAGAAAAGACCTGTGAAAACCGGGCAAATACTCTTACTCAATTCTGTAAATATATTGTCCGCATGGGTGGTCAGGCATATATTCCACTTCCATCCCAGCGGCTTCGTCGGGATGTATCTTACCGCCCGTACATTTTTACGAACGAGGAAGTATCCCGCTTTCTGGAATGCACTAAAAACATGCCCGGAAGTATACAGCGAAAAACTGTCTTTTATATGCTGTTCTCTTTGCTGATCTGTACGGGCTTACGACTTGGTGAAGCTCTGCGTCTAAAATGGATGAATATTGATTGGAGCAGTGAGCCAATGATGGTATCTGTCATTGGGGCAAAATTTGATAAAGACCGTGATATTCCGCTGGCAGATGGCATAGCCCGACAGCTATCTGAATACCGGGAGAAAATGTCAATACTTTTTCCAAACTGCGAGTATTTGTTTCCGTCCCGCAATTGTGTACCGTACTCAGAAAGCCAAGTATATATTACATTCCGCAGGATTCTCTGGAGTGCAGGTATCTCTCACGGTGGAGCCGGGAAGGGCCCCCGGATTCATGATTTCAGACATTCTTTTGCAGTCAAATCACTCCGCAAGATGATTTACAACAACGATGACATTATGGCAGTAATGCCACTGCTTAGTCAATATCTTGGTCACAAAAATATATATGCAACGCAAAACTATTTGCAATTTACAGCGGACATGTTTCCGTATGTAACTGAAGCTACCCAGAAAACATTGGGGAATGTTATCCCCGGAATGGAGCTATACGATGAAGAAACCTACTGATTTTACACGATTAATGACTTCCTATCTCGGCTCATACCTGCCATTGCAAAGAAATGTTTCCAAAAACACCATTACGTCGTATTGTGATACATTTCGCCTGTTTCTTACTTTTTTAAGGGACGAGAAAGCGATGAACATTGAAAGACTTCGAATACAGGATTTTTCTTCGGGGTTAATCCGGGAATATCTGTCATGGCTTGAGCATGACAGGGACTCTGGAATATCTACCAGAAATCAGCGATTAGCCGCATTAAGATCTTTTTTCAAATATGTTTCAGTAGAGGCTCCGGAGAATATGCTGCTCTGCCAGAAGATTGTAAATATTCCGTATGCCAAGAACGAACACGCAGCTGTCTGTTATCTGACAACTGCGGAAATGGCAAGCTTATTGAGACAACCGGATCAGTCCTCCAGCATTGGCAGGCGGGATCTGTGCTTTCTAAGTTTATTGTACGATAGCGGTGCAAGAGTTTCCGAGATACTATCTCTGAAAGTTCGTGATGTGCATTTAAGCAATCCTGCGAAAGTAATTCTTTATGGCAAAGGAAGAAAACTGCGTGAAGTTCCGATAATGCCCAATACGGCACTCCATTTACAGCAGTATCTGACAGAACATAAACTTTCAACACCGGAAAAATTGGACCGGTCACTATTTGTCAATCGGCAAGGAAATCCGCTTACCCGTGCAGGAGCGACATATATTTTGGACAAGTATGTGCAGATGGCTGGGTTTGACACCCATGTTTCACCTCATGTTTTAAGACACACAAAAGCTATGCACCTGCTTGAAGCTGGAATTAACATCTTTTACATAAAGGATCTGCTTGGGCATGAGAATATTTCTACCACGGAAATTTATGCAAAAGCAAGCATTGAAACACAGCGCCGAGCTTTGGAGAAACATTCTCTGGTACTGCCACCAGCCACACCTTCGTGGGTAACAGATACTGATACTTTAGAATGGTTGAAAGCACTTGGCAAATGATTTTTATGTAAAGAAAAAGCAGGACAATCCCTTGAATTTTTAGAAGTTTGTCCTGCTTCTTTACATAATATATTTCTCTACATAAGGACTGCCGGCATATTAAAAAACGGATGCCACTCGGACAAAAATGTTCGGGTGGCATTCTGATACATAATAAATTTTAGGAAAAATATGATCGCCTTTATTTGGTCACTTTATCGGTCGGAATAAAAAGGGCATTACATTCGTCTATCACATTCTCAACGATTCGCAGTTGAGATGGTGCGAGTTGCCGTAACTTTTCGGCAAGAAGAAGCAAATCCTTATCAACAATATCTCCCGTCAATAAGTAATCGGCACTGACTTCAAGTGCGGCAGCCATCTTCATTAGATTTTCAGGACGCATAGCCCGTTTGCCCGATTCCGCATAAGAAACGAATTGCGTTGTAACATCCGCTTTTTCCGCAAGTGCTTCTTGGGTAAGATTGAGCTTTTTCCGGCGTTCGATTATTCTTTTTCCTATGCTCTGCAAGCACAGTTCACTTTCTGACATCATCTCACCTCTTTTCTTCTTGTTTAATTATATCCACAATGTGTGATAAAATTAAGCGTGTACTGTTGACTTTATTAAACAGTACGGTATATAATAACTAAATATCACTATTTTTTGGAGAAGAAAATGAAAAATCAGACTTGTTGTTTTACGGGACATAGGATCATCCCGCTTGCCGAACGGGAAAGCGTAATGAGAGCATTGGAAAATGCCGTCACCGAAAGCATTGAAAACGGCTACCGTTATTTCGGTTCGGGCGGAGCATTGGGATTTGACACAATGGCGGCACTGACCGTGTTAAAACTGAAAAAGCAGTATCCGCACATAAAACTGATCCTTGTTCTGCCGTGCGAAAACCAAACACGGAATTGGAAAGCGGCGGATATAGAAAAATACGAATACATCAAGTCGCAGGCGGATAAAGTGGTCAAAACATCCACCGAGTACACGCCCGGCTGTATGCACAAAAGAAACCGCCACTTGGTCGATAACAGTTCACTTTGTATCTGCTATCTTAAAAAACCAAGCGGCGGTACGGCATATACGGTGGGATACGCAAAGGAAAACGGACTGAAAATAATAAATACGGCAAAATAACTCATTTTCCTCCGCAATCCCCGTTTACTTTTGCTTGGTATAATTTCCCGTGGGAGTTTGGATAGCGGTTTTCGGGTACACTAACAAAAAATGTATTCGGAGGTCGGGAAAATGGAAGAAAGGGTTATTCTGAATGAGGATATTGAAGCGTTCAGGCGGTATCTGCTTACGGAGGAAAAGGCGGAGAACACGGCTCTAAAATATATTCGTGATGTGCGGGCGTCTATCGGTTTGGTCGGCGGTGCGGTGACGAAAGAAGGGG
>JAZUKG010000122.1:0-1940 GCA_045643145.1 Lachnospiraceae bacterium
AATGTCTGCGTGGGAAAACGTCAGTTTTCCGTACACAGACGTTGTGCGGTATTATATTCTATTCATTCCCGCTGCTCGAACGGGAAAATGCTTTTGATGCAAAGCAGATTGGCTATTGATACTTATTCTTTGGCGAGACCAGGTAATGAATCTTCCATTAAGATATTCCAAGGATATTCGGAAATGTCCGTATGCTGGAATCTTACATCGATTTCGCTGCTGATTTCCCCATTATAAATATTCTGCAATTGTTCTTTGCAATCGTACTCTATACGGTCAACCAATTTCATTTGCACATGATTTCGTGAAGTTTTTTTCTCTTTCTCGCTAACAAAGTAAAAACCGCACCAGAGCTTATCCGATTTTTTGCCGGATATTTTTTTATCAAGGATTTCGTATTCGACCATCGCATCTCTGAATGTCGTGACATCGTTTATGATTTCATTTTTATTTGTACATATCATCTCAACAAAATCATTAAAGTGCTCTGTTAGACTATTTTTAGTGCCTTTATCCATACTTTCGCCTTGGTACTTGAATTCAATCAGGCCTATACTTGAGTCTTTTTTATCAAACACAACGAAATCAACTGACGGGTTCTTTTTGCTTAATTTTATTTTATACTCAACATCGACTACAATTAAGTTGTTATCATTCTGATTATCCAGATTCGCCCTGGCGATTATGCTCTGCATACTTCTCTCGCCAACATCAGTCATTACACCCTCGTCCCTGCTCATCCACCGAACAAGTGCTGCGCCGATGATTAGATCAAGATATTTTTTGTCCGTTAACAACTCCTGAGACGTTTTATCCGAAATTGCTTTTTTTACTATTTCAGTTCGATTGCCCGAATATCTTTCAACCAGTTTTTTAGGCAAAACAAATTTATGGCCATATCCATCGATGAACCATTCCTGATTCGCTTTATTCGGTGCCAGATATTTTGCATGCTCACGAATTTTTTCCTGGATTTTTGATGAAAACTTGTTCTCCGGATTGTCAAAAGAAATCTCACCAATAACACCACCGAATGCGATAAACTGGATTCCATTAAAGCCCCCTTCTCCGCTTTCAACAATGATGGGGTTGTCGGGCCACTTTATGTCATCACTATATAAGAATCCAAGTTTTTTTAGTTCCTCTTCTGTAAAGAGGCAATCAAATTTGTAATCATATAAGAGATACTTGATTACTTCCTTTACGGTCTCATTTATTGTATGTTCATGCATATCCTTATCCTCTTTTTCAATTCTTCTTTGATATTCAGTTCCCGGAAACCGTCCGGGTTTTCTGTGTGGATGGGGTAGATCGCTTCCTTCGGGTCAACGGCGTTGATGAGTTTCTCCAGCGATTCAACGGAGGCGTGGCCGCTGGTGTGCAGATGCTTGACCTCCACGCCTTTGGCCTCCTGCTGTTTGAGAAAGTCGATCCATTTGTCATTGTGACCGCTTTGCTTCGGGTTTAGATATCCGTCCCACATGGAGTAGATGATAACGGGCTTGCAGTCAAGAAATGCGTCAATGTATTTTTCGCAGTAGTCCTCTGGCTTGATGATCGCCAGAAAGCCGCACTCACGCATCAGTTCTTTCTGTGTCTTCTGAGCTTTCCACCGCTTGTGTGTAAGCTGCTTATTCAGGTCAAGCGTATGGACATTTTTGAACCGATACAGGGAAGTAAACTTTCCAGCGACCTTGGAAAAAGTATCCAACTGCGTTTTCACATAATTGCTGTACACATACAAATACCGGCCATACGGATAAGAAGCAGACTGTGCCGCCTGATAAAAGCTTGCCAGCGAGTCTAAATTGGTGGAAGAGCAAATAAGAAATGCGTATTTGTGCCCATGCAGATAGTCTGCGGCAGTCTTCTGCATCTCCTGCTCAGTCATGACAGTTTCGCTCTGTCGGCCCATCATAGTGCCTTCCGTGATCAGAATA
>JAZUKG010000123.1:0-6455 GCA_045643145.1 Lachnospiraceae bacterium
CGTGTTACCTGGAATGGATTGAATCCGGTGACCAGAACTGTTCCGAAGTGCTCTGTCCCCGAAGGCGAAAAAATGGGATGTCGCAGAGGTGTGGTACTGTAGTAGCAAATGTTTCGTCCTAAAAGGCGAACCAAAGTGACACTGCATATGCAAAAAGGACCGTCCCTACTAATGATTTATTATAAAATATGATGCACTTATTATGAATTGTAATAGATGGTTGCATCTAATTATAATTCACAATTTGATATCTCGAATATAAGTGTTTAAAATTATAGATAGTGAGATAAAATCACCCAGTAGGAGGAAAAAGGTATGTATGATGTATTAATAATAGGAGCTGGCCCTGGAGGTATCTTCAGTGCTTATGAGTTAACAGAGAAAAATTCAGAGCTAAAGATTGCGGTTATAGAAGCCGGACATGAGCTTGCTCGCCGTAAATGTCCGATTGATGGTGACAAAATCAAGAGCTGTATTCATTGTAAATCCTGTTCCATTATGAGTGGTTTCGGAGGTGCAGGAGCATTTTCGGATGGAAAATATAACATTACCAATGATTTTGGTGGAACTCTGTATGAGTATATTGGTAAAAAGTCTGCAACAGAATTAATGGAATACGTCGACGCGATCAATCTTCGTTTTGGTGGTGAAGGAACAAAGCTTTACTCAACAGCTGGAACAAGCATTAGAAAAACCTGTATGCAAAACGGCCTTCATCTGCTCGATGCATCAGTACGTCATCTGGGTACAGATATTAACTATATCGTTCTTGAAAACTTATATAATTATCTTAAGGACAAAGTTGAATTTTACTTTGATTGTCCGATTGAAACCGTTGAGAAAACCGAAGAGGGATACAAAGTTTATAATGATAAAAAATCCTTTGAAGGCCGCAAATGTATTATTTCAGCGGGTAGAAGCGGAAGCAAATGGATGGAAAATGTTTGTAGAGATCTTCAGATTAAAACAAACTCAAACCGTGTAGACATCGGTGTTCGAGTAGAGCTGCCAGCGGAGATTTTCTCTCATCTTACGGATGAACTTTATGAGAGCAAGATTGTATATAGAACTGAAAAATACGAAGACGCCGTTCGTACTTTCTGTATGAATCCAAAAGGTGCTGTTGTGAATGAAAACACCAATGGCATCGTAACGGTTAACGGTCATAGTTACGAAGACCCGGAAAAGCAGACAAAGAATACAAACTTCGCTCTGCTTGTAGCGAAGCATTTTTCAGAGCCTTTCAAAGATTCCAATGGATACGGCGAGAGTATTGCAAGGCTCAGCAATATGCTTGGTGGTGGAGTTATCGTTCAGCGTTTCGGTGATCTGATCCGTGGAAAACGTAGTACAGAAAAGAGAATCAGTGAATCATATACGGTGCCTACCCTGAATGCGTCGGCAGGAGATCTTAGCCTTGTTCTTCCTAAGCGTATCCTGGACGGCATCATAGAAATGATTTATGCACTCGATAAGGTTGCACCAGGAACAGCAAACGATGACACCTTGCTCTATGGCGTAGAAGTAAAATTTTATAACATGGAGGTTGAAGTAGATCACAACCTTATGACCTGTCACAAGGATCTCTATATCATAGGTGATGGTAGCGGAATCACACATTCCCTTTCTCATGCCTCTGCCAGTGGAGTTCATGTAGCAAGGCAGATCAGCATGAGCTGCTAAAACGCTAACTTATCAAAGTGAAATTTTAACGAAACAAGTAACCTGGACAGCCGTGCACATCAACTATGGTATGCACGACTGTTTCTTGATTCAAAGGAGAAATGATCGATTTGATTGAAATTATTAATTATGCAAGAGTACAAAGTATTCAGGAAGCGTATGAACTGAATCAGAAGAAAAATAATGTCATTGTCGGAGGAATGATGTGGCTAAAGATGGGGCGCAGAAAATATAACACTGCGATTGATCTGTCTGATCTTGGCCTGGATACGATTGAAGAGACGCCGGACGCATATCTGATCGGTGCAATGGTCACGTTGCGCCAGTTAGAACAGCATCCGGGAATCAATGAACTGACACAGCAGTCTGCAAAAGAAAGTGTAAAATCTATAGTCGGAGTGCAATTTAGAAATGTGGCAACCGTAGGTGGAAGCCTGTTTGGAAGATTCGGCTTTTCAGATGTGCTGACATTTTTTATGGCAGCAGATGCAAAGGTAGAATTGTATCATAAAGGAATCGTGACGGTGGAAGAATTCGCCCAGATGCCTTATGACAGAGACGTTTTGGTAAGAGTGATCGTGCCAAAGAAAAAGCAAAAGATGGTCTATTTGTCCATGCGAAATACAACAACGGATTTTCCGGTTTTGACCTGTTGTGTTTCACAAAGAGAAGACGAAATCCGTTGCTGTATCGGTGCACGCCCACATAAGTCTGTTTGTCTGAAAGATGAAAACGGAATTCTGCGGGACGGAATTACCGCTGAAAGCGCAAAAGCATTTGGAGATTATGTGAAAGAAACTGTGGTAACAGGAAGTAATATGAGAGCCAGCGGAGAATACCGCAGCGTACTGGCGGGTGTTCTGACCAAAAGAGCACTGGAACAGTTATCCATTTAATGTACGAGGAAGAAAGAATGCAGGTAGAATTATATATCAATGGGAAAAAGATTTGTGCGGATGTAAAACCGGACATGCTTTTGATCGATTTTTTAAGAAAACAGGGTTGTTTAAGTGTGAAGTGTGGATGCGAGACTGGGAACTGTGGTGCATGCACCGTGTTTATGGATGAAAAACCTGTTCTCTCATGCGGAATCCTTGTTGCAAAGGCCAGTGGTCATCGCGTTGTAACACTGGAAGGTATGCAGGGCGAAGCGGAAGAATTTGCTGCTTTTTTAGCGGCGCAGGGAGCAGATCAGTGTGGTTTCTGTAATCCGGGATATGTCATGAATGCCATGGCAATGTTCCGAGAAAATCCGGATCCCACCGAAAAAGAGATCCTCGAATACTTGTCCGGAAATCTTTGCAGATGCAGCGGATATGAGAGCCAGGTGAGAGGAATCCAGGCTTATCTGGAGTACAAAAAACAGAAAGGAGAAGCGAACGAATGAAAGAGATGAACTATGCGGTTGTTACAAAACCGATCAAAAAGAAAGATTCTATGGCGCTTCTCACAGGAAAGCCGGTCTATGTAGACGATTTGACGAGTGCAGACTGCCTGGTTGTCAAATTGCTTCACAGTCCGCATGCACATGCAATGATTGAAGACATTGATACTTCAAGTGCAATGCAGGTGTCTGGAATCGAAGCAATTTTCACATATAAGGATGTGCCTCAGAATCGTTATACGACAGCAGGACAGACCTACCCGGAGGGAAGTCCTTATGATCGATTGATTTTAGACAGAAGAGTCCGTTTCGTAGGAGATCCGGTCGCTATCGTTGCCGGAGAAAACGAAAAGGCTGTAAATGATGCTTTGAAAAAGATAAAAGTAAAATACAAGGTGCTGGAGCCAATATTGGATCTTCATAAATCACTGGATTCAGACAATCTGATCCATCCAGAGGAAGACTGGAAAATACTTACTAATGTGGGCGCGGATAACAAACGAAATCTGGCTGCCCATGGAGATGGCGGAGATGGCGACATTCAAAAAGTCATGGATGATTGCGATATTGTTTTTGAACATACCTATCACACAAAACAAAACCAGCAGACCATGATGGAGACTTTCCGCACCTATGCAAGCATTGATCTTTATGGAAGACTTAATGTGCTCAGTTCGACACAGATTGTCTTTCACGTGCGTAGGATTCTTGCTACTGCACTTGGAATCTCCAAATCACAGATTCATGTGGCAAAGCCACGTATTGGTGGTGGATTTGGAGCGAAACAGACCAGTGTTATGGAAGTGTATCCAGCCTTTGTGACATGGAAGACAAAAAAAGCGTCTAAATTGATTTTTACCAGACAGGAGAGTCTGACTGCAGGCTCGCCACGACACGAAATGGAAATCACCGTAAAGCTTGGAGCTATGAAGGATGGTACGATTCGTGCAATCGATCTGTATACTCTTTCCAATACGGGGGCATATGGTGAACATGCCGGTGCCACAGCGGGACTTTCCGGACATAAATCCATTCCTTTGTATAATGCAAATCTGGAGGCTTATCATTTCCGGTATGATGTTGTTTATACAAATATGCAGTCATCCGGAGCTTATCGTGGTTTTGGTGCGACACAGGGACAATTTGCCCTGGAAAGCATGGTAAATGAGTTGGCTGCAAAATTAAATATGGATCCGCTGGAAATTCGTGAGAAAAATATGGTGCGCGAAGGCCAGGTTGTCCCTTCTTACTATAACGAAACTATGAATGCCTGTGCGCTGGATCGCTGTGTGAGCAAAGCAGCAGAAATGTTCAAGTGGAATGAAAAACCACTGGCTGTGGACCTCGGCAATGGAAAAATACGTGCAAAGGGCATGGCGATTTCCATGCAGGGATCCGGAGTTTCGCATGTAGATGTGGGTTCGGCTACGATCAAATTAAATGACGATGGATTTTTTATGCTGTTTAACGGTGCTGGTGAAATGGGTATGGGAAGTGATACTGTCTTAGCTCAGATTGCAGCAGAAGCTTTGGAGTGTCCGATCGATCAGATACTTGTACACAGTGCGGATACCGATATTTCCCCTTATGATTCGGGTTCTTATGCATCCAGCACCACATACATTACCGGAAAAGCAGTAGAAAAAGCTTGTCTGGAATTGAGAGAAAATATGACAGCCATCGCTGCGCAGTTGTTGGGTTGCCAAAAGGAGGAGCTCATCTTCACAGCGGACGGAATAGCCAAGGCTGATGGAAGTGCGAAGGTATCGTTAAAAGATATAGCGAATAAATCCATGAAAGGAAATAGTGAGAACATACAAGTGACAGCCAGTCATTCTTCACCGGTGTCACCACCTCCTTTCATGGCAGGCATGGTAGAGCTGGAAGTGGATAAAGAGACTGGAGAAGTAACACTTTTGGATTATGTCGCAGTTGTCGATTGCGGTACTTATATCAATAGCGCTTTGGCGAAAGTTCAGGTCGAAGGCGGATTGAGTCAGGGAATTGGTATGGCATTGTACGAGGATGTCACACGTAACGAAAGAGGACGGATCCTGCAGGATTCCTTTATGCAGTATAAAATCCCATCCAGACTGGATATGCCAAAGATTCGTGTTGCATTTGAAAATAGTTATGAGGAGACTGGACCGTATGGTGCAAAATCAATAGGAGAAGTTGTAATCAATACACCTTGTCCGGCGATTGCCCATGCTGTTTACAATGCAACCGGAGTGTGGCACAGAGAACTTCCGATTACAGCGGAAAAAGTGCTGAAAGGGATCTGGTCGATTGCAGAATAAAGGGGAAGGTGATTCTTTGCATAACAATTTGTGTGGAAAATCTATCTCGGGTTTAGTTTTGGCGGCAGGAATGTCAACCAGAATGAAAGCGTTTAAGCCGCTTTTGCCATTGAAAGGAAAGACGATCATCGAGAATACTATAGACAGTCTTTTGCTTGGTGGAGCAGATACTGTTGTCGTTGTAACCGGATATCAGTGTGAACTGGTAGAAGAATTACTTCGAAGCAAATATGGCAGCAAAATCGTAATTGCACGAAACCCCGATTATGCTACAACAGATATGCTGCGTTCGATTCAAATCGGATGTAAAGGCTTGCCAAAATGCAATGCTTTCTTTCTCCTTCCGGGAGATATGCCTGTGATACAGCAAAGTACATTTCAAAAAATTGTAAATGTGTGGCTTTCGGAAGCCTATGAAATTGTATTTCCTACGTTGGACGGGTATCGCAAACATCCTCCACTGATCGATACAAAACTTGTGCCGGAAATACTTGAGCTTAGTGGAGACGGAGGTATAAGGCAACTTTGGAAAAAGCATGAGGGCAGAATTGGAACTGTTCCGGTAGATGACAAAGGTGTGTGGATTGACCTTGATACGAGGGAAGATTATTGCCGATGCAAAGAAATAAAGTGGGTCAATGGGGATGTTTCATTTTGACCCATTTTTCAAGAACATAATTTAAGGGGGCCGTCGCATCAATGATTAATCAAGCCTGATTAAATCATAGATGCGGCGGCATCTTTATGCGCATTTTCGTCCGAGTTTTGTGGATAGCTTTTCACTTTCTGACGAAAAAACGCACTTATCTATCCCCTCTACGTTTCATAAAGAGGTAAGGGTTTTATTTTTTTGAACACTCTAAATTTAGACTGCTTTTTTTAATTCAAACAGATATTGACCAGTGCGGTCTCCCTGTATTTTATGGTGGAGTTTATTGATGTTATGGGCTATTGCAAGGATTACGCTCTGTGCTGTCACATTCTCTGTCCCATGATACAGATAACGGCGGAACTCCATATCCTGCATCAGCAACGATATCGCGGTACTTAAATCTGAGATAGTCTTCCATATCCTTTAAGAATGGAAT
>JAZUKG010000124.1:0-1777 GCA_045643145.1 Lachnospiraceae bacterium
TACCGATCTGAAATCTCGAAAGAAAATTTGCGACGCTGTTATTTGCATCTTGAAGTACGGAGTGTGTCTGTGTTAAAATCATTGACATAGCATATGGCTCCTTTGTGTGGGTTTTGTTTTTTAGCGATTACATTATACCACAAAGTGCAGAAATATGCTATATTTTATTCAATTTTAGAACTTTTTATGTGAAATTAGATACTTTCCCTCTTGCTTGGCATGTGGGAAGTATTAGTAATATACTAATACTTCCCACTTGTAAAACTGCAAGAATCACACAAACGGGAACAAAAATAGCGTCTGAGTTAGTAAAATCATAGAATTATGCTTGAATAGTGGACTTTGTATCGGAAAGCAATGCTGTTCTCAGATAATCCGGCAGCTTTTCGATGAAGATAAGCATAAATTCATCTACCTTTTCATCGGAAAGATGGAAGAAATCCCGAACAGTATCAACAAGAGCAGAGACAATAAGACTGAGCGCATTGCTGAAACTGATTTCGGCGACTTCGGCAGCAAACAAATAGAATAGCTCACCGATTGTCCTGTCATCAGAATTAGAGCGTTCATAGACACTGAGCATCATATATCTTACGGCAACAACAGAAAGATGACAGGTGAATGCATCAAACGAAGTTGAATTTGACTCCTTGAGAAGCTTTAAAAACTGCTTGCTGGTTTTGAAAAACACCTCAAAATTCCAGCGATTACCATAGTGACGGATGATTTCTTCCTCGGAAAGGCTTATGTCGGTGGAGATGATGGCGATCCAGTCCTTTTTATTGGAGCGGTTACGCACACAAACGATACGGGCCGGTACTTTGGAGATGACAGTTCCGTTATTCTTCTGCAGGAGGTTCACATCAACCGAAAGAAGATATTGGGAGCGTCCACGACGTTTCTTGCTTACATTGTAAATCTGTTTTATGTTGCAGGACTTTCCGTCATATTCATAGTTCACCTTGCCGGATTTCTTTATCATGGCAAGAACATCAAGTTTGAGGTCGTTCTTAATTGCAAGAATGGTCTTTGGGGAAGAAAACCAACTGTCAAACAGCACATACTTTGCCCTGTGACCGGCACTGACTGCATTTTTCAGCATATCTATGAGCAAATCAGGAGCTTTCTGCTGTGCCTGTTTACGAATCTTTCCCGCAACAGAACGCCCGTCAACCTTTTTGGCAGGACAGACAAGCAGATTTTTATTGCCTGATGCCAGGGGACAAAGCTCCACCGGTATATTGGAGTAACCGTCAGACCATAACAATGCAAGCACTCTGAACCCCTTTTCGTACTTCATGCTGACATGATTGAAAAATTTGGAGACGAGTTCGGTCTTTTTGCCGCTTTTGGCAAAGGGTGTATCATCAATAATGAAATATTCAGTCCTTTGCTCCGATGTCGTGGGTCTAAAAAATGTATCAATGACATTTACGGAGAGCATTCTGACGAATTTATGCCAATTGATTCCGGCATCATCACAAAAACGGTAGATCGTGTTCTTTGAAAACGCTTCCTTATAGGTTCCGATGCGCATTGACATGTAAGTGCTGGACTGCAAAAACATGCAGCTCAGAAGGTAACGGAAGATTTCAATCGTAGAAAAGCCCTTTGTCTTATGGGCACGGCACTTTCTAAGCGTATTACCGATCTGAAATCTCGAAAGAAAATTTGCGACGCTGTTATTTGCATCTTGAAGTACGGAGTGTGTCTGTGTTAAAATCATTGACATAGCATATGGCTCCTTTGTGTGGGTTTTGTTTTTTAGCGATTACAT
>JAZUKG010000125.1:0-3362 GCA_045643145.1 Lachnospiraceae bacterium
ATGGCCTCAGCCTACAATATTGCCCTGAAAAAACTGGGTGATCCGGAGCCTGACTTTATCTCTGCCGTGACAGATCTGACAGCTACGAGCTGCAAAGAGAGAAATGAAAAGGTAAAGGACGCAGAAGGCGTTTATTATCAGAGCGTGGGAACGAAACTAAACAGAGCATCAGGCGGAAGATTCCCTCTGAACTTTTCTTATCATCTCGTAAACCTGTTTGACGGACAAAATGACGGCCTGGTAGGAGAGGCATCCTTCCCATGGGGCGAGAACTTTGAATTTATTACCGTCAAGGGAAAGAGAGGTATCTCTCACGGAGATATGATTGATTTGAACCGAGAAAACTTCAACGGCTTTGATGTCAGAGAGTTTTATGTACAGCTGGTTGCCAAATTAAAAGAAAAGGGTTTTTAAGATGAAGAGAATTTGTTGCCTGTTGCTAACAATCGGCGCTTTGGTGCTGATTTACGGATGCGGACGTACGCAAAAGCAAATCGATGAACTAAAGGAAAGCGAAGAAAGAGCAAAGGAATACTATAGAGAAAAATATAAAGAAGATGTAGTCATTGCCGAGAGCGACTATTCCTATACTGCGGAGCTGTTTGGACGCAGCTATGATTATTCCAAAATCGAATATGTCACAGATGCAGGGGAATATATCATATGGGACGGTGAGTATCGAGATAACCATCAGGCGCGGGAAATCCACGCCGCACTGGATGCTTATACCGAGGATAAAATCTGGAACGGAAAAAATCACTATTTCCAGGGCGAAAATGTGTATAATGCAGAATCTGTTAAGGCTGCAAACGAAGTAGTGGAGCTGTATCATGATTACTTTGACGGAGACGCGGAAAAATTCCTAAAAGAGAATGAGGTGAGACTGGCCAGTATGTATGGTATCGCCTCTGATGATAGCGATTTAGAGGAGGTAGCAAATCGTTATCAGGAAAGCTTTGCCTGTACCAAAATCAGACTCTATGTCACAGACAGTGATACCTTAAAGCAGGTCCGTGAACAGGAAGACAGAGTCAAACAGGGTGATATCGCAGTCAAACAGATCTATGTCATCAATGCAGATAAAATCGATAGTATGAATCAAACTTATATCCAGGTTTACCCGGGCATTTATTTCCTCGGTGAAGAAATCGAACTAACAGAGGGAGATATCGTATTTGAAAAAATGGATATGACGGAGGAAGAACTCGAAACTCTCTGGAGCGGATATTCTGACAAAAAATATATCTTTGAAGCCGACAGTGATATCTATATCGTAAAGCTGTCGAAACGAGTACAGCAGGCTATGGCAGAGCTGGGGAATACCAAGCTGAAACTCAGAATCTATATGGAAGCGGATCAGATTCCGTATGAGACGCCTCTGTGTAAGGTAAACCTAAACGACGTACCCAATGCGATGCAAAGTAAAATCGTAGACAAAACACCCCTTAACTACCAACTGGAAGGGGAAGAGTTTATATATTTCGGAAACGAAGAAAAGGCAGAATAAACTGCCTTTTTTTGTTATAAGTAAAACTTATTGCTAGTGAAAAAATTCGTGTATTAGACAGTACATAAATACAATGCTATTATTTGTATATGTAAAACCTACTAGAAAGATAGGCTGAAAAAGACTTGTTCCGTTTGTTGGAGATATTTCGAGAACAGTCCTTTTCCTGGCCAGTGAGGAATCCTGATTTATAAACGGAGCCTCCATCGTGGTAGACGGCGGCCTTTCATGCGGCTAACAAAAAGAATTTGAGGAGAATAAAAAACATGGCAACATTGATTAGACCTTTTAAGAAAAATACAGAAGAAGATTATTTAAAAACAGTTTTTGATATCACGAAATGGATTGATACTTTTTCCGTTGAAAAAAATATAGGAAAGGCCTGGAAGCTATCCAGTGGGGAAGGCTCATCAGAGGGAGACCAGTTAGCAGCAAAACTGAATGACAGAACGATCTATTCCGGAGCAGCCGGTATCGGATATTTTTACGTACAGCTCTATGAAATCACAGGAGAGAAGAAATACTTGGATGAGGCAGTTTTAGCCGGTGAATATCTCCTGGATACCTTTGATGCAGAGCTGGGCGAAAAGCCAGGTATCCATACAGGGCTAGCCGGAGAAGGGTTCTTTACAGAGCTTTTGTATCAAAAGACAAAAGATCAGAAATTCAGAGACTATGCGATCAAGGCAGCAGATACTATTTATGAAAAAGCAAATAAAAATGAAAACGGTGTTTACTGGAATGCCATCTATGATTACATGGGAGACGGCAGTGCCATCAATTACTGGCTGTATATTTACGACATCACAAAAGATGCTAAATATCTCGATTATGCCAAGCAGGGTGTAGATTATATCCTGACCCTAAAAACCTATGAGGATGACAAAGAAATCTACTGGAAATTCTTTGATATGCATGATTACTTTGATACGATTCCGGCAGGTGGTATTGTTTCAAACTTTGCACACGGAACTTCAGGTATCGTTTATATCCTGACAAAATATTATGAAGCCAGCCGGGATACCCACTATTTGGATCTGGCGAAAAAAGGCTTTGCCTTTTTAAAGAGAGTGGCTATTGATACAGAGGATGCATCCATTGTTCCATACATCTATTTTGATGATCCGGACAAAACCTTTGATGTTTACTATTTGAGCCTGTGTCACGGACCGGTAGGAACCGGTGTAGTGGTAAATGAGCTGTTCAAGGCAACAGGTGATCCGGAATATAGAGAATACTTTGACAGATTTAGCAACGCTTTGATCGATGCAGGAGTGGATTCAAAACGATCAGCGGGCTACTGGAATGACTGCGTATGCTGCGGATCTTCCGGTGTACTGCTTCACTTTGTGACAGGATATGTAAATACCGGAAACGAAAAGTACAAAGAATACGCCATCAAAATCGCAGATAAGCTGATAGGAGATGCCTTTAAGGATGATAAGGGAACCAGATGGTACAACGCATGGACCCGAGTGATTCCTTGGAATGTTGATTCGCATCTGGGACTGTATATCGGATCTGCAGGATGTGCGAGTGCGCTTTTATCATTGTATGCAGCAATCAAGGGAATTAAATTGACAGGACTTTATGAATTTTAAAATCAAAGACAGCGGAGGAAAAAGAAATGGCACATATTTATAAAAGTATAACAGAACTAGTAGGAAAGACACCTTTATTGGAACTGACAAATTTTGAAAAAAATAATAACCTTAAGGCAACTATTTTAGGAAAGCTCGAATACTTTAACCCAACCGGAAGTGTAAAGGACAGAGCTGTACTCGGTATGATCGAGGCTGCTGAAAAGGCAGGTAAACTGAAACCGGGAGATACGATCGTAGAAACTACCAGCGGA
>JAZUKG010000126.1:0-9227 GCA_045643145.1 Lachnospiraceae bacterium
CTGACGTCCTCAGAAGGTCTGCTAACAGAAAAGCAAAATCATCTATACCATATGTATAGATTGAAAAAAATAGAAGATAGCGTTAAGTAAAATATGAAAATAGTAAACGGCCTTGATGATAAATCATCGACGCAAGAAATGAGAGGAAAGAATTATGAAAACAAAGCAGGGATTAAATCCTTATTTACCATCCTGGGAATATATTCCGGATGGAGAACCATATGTATTCGGTGACCGCGTTTATGTATACGGATCCCATGATTTTTACAATGGTTATGTATTTTGTATGGGAGATTATGTGACATGGTCAGCACCGATTGATGATCTGGGCAACTGGAGATATGAAGGTGTGATTTACAAAAAAACACAGGATCCGCTCAATACAGATGGCAGTATGTGCCTCTATGCACCGGATATCACGATAGGACCTGACGGTAGATACTATCTGTATTATGTTCTCGATAAGGTATCTGTAGTCAGTGTGGCAGTAGCGGATAATCCTGCAGGACCTTTTGAGTTTTATGGATATGTTCATTATGAAGACGGAACCAGACTGGGCGACAGAGAAGGTGACGAACCGCAGTTTGATCCGGGTGTGTTAACGGAAGGGAACACGACTTATCTTTACACCGGATTTTGCGCCAAAGGAGATAAATCCAGAACAGGTGCTATGGCAACTGTATTAAAAGAGGATATGCTGACAATCAAAGAAGATCCTGTATTTGTGGTTCCGGGATATGAAACCAGTGCAGGCACAGGGTATGAAGGACATGCATATTTTGAAGCAGCTTCTATTCGTAAAAAAGGTGATACCTATTACTTTATTTACTCATCAGAAGTGATGCATGAACTTTGCTATGCGACCAGCAAACATCCGACCAAAGATTTTGTATACGGCGGTGTATTAGTAAGTAACTGTGATATGCATATCGATACATACAAGCCGGCAGACATGCCAACCTGCTATGGTGCAAACAACCATGGTAGCATGGTGCAGATCGGTGATGACTGGTACATTTTCTATCACAGACAGACCAACGGTACCTGGTACAGCAGACAGGGTTGTGCAGAAAAACTGACTATTTTAGCAGACGGCAGTATCCCACAGGTAGAAATGACTTCCTGCGGATTAAACGGCGGACCATTGGAAGGCAAGGGCGAATATGCAGCTTACCTGGCATGCCATTTATTTACCGATACTCCTCATATGTATATTGGTGAGCCTCACTGTCCTAGAATCATGATGGATGGGAAAGACGGCGATGAAAATCTCGGTTATGTAGGAAATATTGAAGACAGCGCAACGATTGGTTTTAAATATTTTGACTGTAAGAACGTAACCAAGTTTGCGATTTCAACCAGAGCCTACGGAAACGGCTACTTTGAAGTAAAGACTGCCTGGGACGGTGAAGTGCTGGCAAAGATTGAAATCTCAAATACCAATATCTGGGTCAGAAGAGAAACTGAAATCAAGATTCCTGACGGTGTATGGCCAATTTACCTGACCTATCGCGGAGACGGAGTACCGAGTTTGAAATCATTTGAACTGATTGTAGAATAAGAGACGATCCGAGAGCATTTTTAATGAATGTTCAAAAAATATAAAAAAATAAAAAATCCCTCTCAAGTAGATGGAGGTATCGACCGACATTTATATTGAGAGGTTTTTTGAGGATGGTTTTTACGGAGCCCTTGACCACCCGGAATACCATATCTTGATACAAAAAACAAAAAAATTAAAAAATATTCAAGATAGGGGTTAAGTCTTCAAGAAACAATCCGATAACATAAGTGAAAATCTAAGAAGGATCTGATAGATTTTAAGAATCTAATCAAAATATATCAAGGATGAAAGGGAAAGGAGGAGCCGAAATGCGTATAGATTCATATGCACAGATTCAGCAGTTATACAGTGCTGCGAAACCAGCGACTACTCAGACAACATCCAAACCGAGCTTTAAAGACGCAGTTCAGATTTCCAGTCAAGGTAAAGATATCCAGTTTGCGAAACAGGCTGTAAATAATGCACCTGATGTCAGAGCAGAGGTAGTGGATTCAATCAAGAGTAGTGTGAAGGCTGGTACTTATGAAGTATCTGACAGCGATTTCGCAGATAAGTTATTAGAAAAATACAGTTCACTGTTTTAAGTGATGAATTGAATTGAACTTTTTGGGTTAGGTGCCGTGCCGTTTGGCATGACACCTAATTTTCGTTTACAGGGGGTTACTTATGGCAAGTTTAATGGAAAACCTGATGGATATCATAGAACAGGAAGCAGACCTGTATGGCAAACTTTTGGAATTATCCAAAGAAAAAACAACCATTATTGTCGCAAATGATATCGAAAGATTAAATCAGATCACAGAAATCGAACAGCGATATGTGGATGCGGTTGCAAACGCAGATAAAAAACGCGAGGAAACCATGAAGGATATCGCAAACGTTATGAATAAGGACTTAAATACTTTGACCATTCCTGCGATTGTAGATTTGCTCGGACAAAGACCGCAGGAGCAGCAGAGACTGTCGATTGCAGCGGACAGATTAAAAGAGAACGTAGCAAATATGGCCAGAATCAATGCACAGAATCAGCAGCTGATCAGTCATGCACTGGAAATGGTGGAATTCGATTTAAATATTGTCAGAGGATTAAAGGCAGCACCTCAGACAGCGGAATATACGAAAGGTGCCATGAGCGCCGGCAATCAAATTATGCTCCCACAGGGCGGATTTGATGCAAAACAGTAAATTATGCTAATGAATTCGGCTTCTTTGGCCGAAAAAAGATATAGTTAGAAAAAAGTTAGGAAAATTTGGAACAAGGAGGAAGCCGGGATGTCATTATTCGGAAGCTTATATATCGGTCAGTCAGGACTTCAAACCGGACAAAATGCATTAAATACCGTAGCGCACAATCTCGCGAATGCCAGTACCAAGGGCTATACCAGACAGCAGACAGGCCTGGCAGACAGAGGCTATAATACCATTTCTGTCAATCCCAAGGCAGCAGCCAACAAGCAGCTCGGACTCGGTGTTGCTTATGCCCAGGTGCGACAGGTCAGAGATTCCTTCCTTGATAAAACCTATCGAAAGGAAGTAGGCAGAAGCTCATTCTATGAAGTTTCCTGCAATACTTTGGAGGAAGTGGAAACACTTCTCGGTGAATTAAATGATGAATCTTTTAGCAAGACATTAAAGAATCTTTGGGAATCGGTACAGGAGCTCGCAAAAGAGCCATCCAGTTCCGTAACCCAAGGACTTTTAATACAGCGAAGCAGTCAGTTTGTAGAACAGGCAGGAAATACCTATTCAGCACTCTGCAAATATCAGGATAACCTGAATACTGAGGTTGCCGGATATGTAGATAAAATCAATCAGTATGCAAACCGCATCTATGATATCAATAATGCTATTATCAAAATTGAATGTGCCGGAGTCGAAAGAGCCAACGACCTTCGAGATGAGAGAAATCTTTTATTGGATGAACTTGGACAAATTGGAAATATTACTTATGAAGAAGATTTGGACGGCGGCATGACTGTCAAGCTCGAACAGCATACACTGGTGAACAGAGCACAGGTATTTACGGTAGGACTGGATATCAATGCAGAGACCGGTTTTTATACCCCATTCTGGCAGTTCGATGCGAAAAAGATTGACCTTGGCAATGGTCAGATTGAGTATGAAATTGATAACTGTCATGTCTATGATATGACCAGAGAAATTTCTACAGAAGCAGATACAGATGTAGGAAGTTTAAAAGCCAGACTCCTCGCCAGAGGTGATCACAGAGCAAACTTTACAGATTTAAAAGATCAGGATTCTTATAACAATTCTGTATCATCTTCGATTATTATGAATGTTCAGGCTGAATTTGATAACTTGATTCGTCATGTAGTCACACAGATGAACGGCGTATTAGAAGAGGCAGCACTCAAAGAAGGTCCTCCATTCCTCAGAAATGAAAACGGAGGAATTATACAGCTCTTTGAACGTATCGGATGTGATGATTATGATGCATCCAATGAACTGGTTCGTGAAAACTACGAACTCGGTCAGGAGAGCACACTTTTTACGATTGAAAACTTATGTGTAAATGCAGATCTCGTAAAGGCACCGACCAAGCTTGGTTTCATTAAAAACGACGGGAAAGAAGCATTTGATGTCGTATCAAATCTGCAGATCGTATTTGAGAAAAAGGAATATGTATTAAATCCGAATGTAACAACCAAGAGTAACCTCATTGATTACTACTCCAACATGGTAAGTCAGGTGGCTAATACCGGAGCGGTATTTAAGAGTATTCATGCAAATGAAGAAACCACTGTGACTTCTACTGAAAATGCCAGACAGCAGATCGTAGGTGTCAGTGATGATGAAGAACTTAACAACATGATTAAGTATCAGAATGCTTATAATGCAGCCAGCAGATATATCACAGTAATTGATCAGATGCTCGAGCATATCCTTTCAACTTTAGGAAGATAAGCATAAAGTTTTAAAAGATTTTGACGATAAACTAAATAAGAGTTTACGAAGAGGAAAGCCAAAACGTAAAGTTTTGGCTTTTTCATTCCTAATACAAAAAACAGCAAGAAAACGGAGGGAGTGGTCAAATGCCATCAACATTCTTTGGATTAAATATCGCATATACAGGACTTACAGCAGCTAACGCTGCACTGAATACAACTGCTAATAATATTGCGAATGTGGAAACAGACGGATATTCCAGACAGACTGTCACTCAGCAGGCCAGTCAGTCTATTCGTACCTATACCACCTATGGATGCGTAGGAGCCGGTGTTGACACCCTTTCTATCGATAGAAACCGAGATGTATTCTACGACTTTAAATATTGGAACAACAATAATAAGGTGGGTGAATACGAAGAAAAGCAGTATTACATGAAGCAGATTGAAGACCTGTTTTCTGATGATAAAACCATCAAGGGATTTAATTCGATTTACAATGAACTTCAGGATTCCTTGTCTGAACTTCAGAAAAATGCCGGTGATGTCACCACCAAAAAGCAGATGCTGGGATTTGCAAATAACCTGGCATACTATTTCAATACGGTATCAGAAAATCTTCGCAGTATGCAGCTGGATGCAAATGCGGAAATTATGAACAAGGTAAGTGAGATTAATTCCTATGCAGCTGAAATTGCTTCTCTGAATGAACAGATCAACGTTATTGAGTTGACAGGACCAAAAGCAAATGAACTGCGTGACAGACGTGATTCAATCATCGATAAATTATCAGAAGTAGTCAGCGTAGAAGTAGATGAAGTGCCGGTACATGATACCAACAACCCAGACAGACTGACCGGTGCGAACCGATATATCGTCAAGATAGCAGGCGGACAATTGTTAGTCGATGCTAACGATTATCATCAGATTGAATGTAATGCCAGAGAAAACTACGAAGCAACCAATCAGTCAGATGCGTTGGGTCTTTATGAATTGACCTGGGATAACGGAAATGATTTTAATATTTCCTCGGCCAGAATCGGTGGTCAGCTGCAGGGACTGTTAGCGGTCAGAGACGGAAACAACGGCGAAAACTTCAAAGGTACAGTTGCAGATGGCGGTGTCAGATACAATGCGGACAAGAATTTAAATGAAATCGTAGTCAATGTGGATGCCCCTTATCTTCAGGATTTGAACAAGTGTACACTTCCACCGGACGGAGGAAAGATTCAGATCGGAAACAAGGAATATTACTTTGATTCCTTTGAAGTTATTTATAACGATGAAAACAAGATTACCCAGTATATTTTTGATGTAAGTCCGAATCCGGAAAAGAACTTCGCGCAGCCGGATGAAGACCGAATCGGTAAAGATGTTTCAATCGGAGCATCGATTAATTACCAGGGAATTCCGTATTATCAGCAGCAGATCAACGAATGGGTCAGAACCTATGCAGAAGCCTTTAACAAGATTCTGACACAGGAAGGCGCAGTCGATGCCTATGGCAATCAGTCGGACGTGATGTTTGTAGCAAATGAAGCTACTTCAGAGAATCAGAGAAAATTCGTAGATGCCAGAAACATGGTACCGGGAACTCCTGTAAAGAGCAAAGATGACAGCTACTATTATCTGACAGCTTCTAACTTTGCAATCAGTAAAGAAATGATGGAGGATCCAAAGCTCCTTTCTACTCATACCGATGCGACAGCAGGGCAGGATGCCTACGATGTAGTAAAGGATTTGATTTCCCTCAGAACAGATAAAAACAAAATGAGCTTTAGAGGAAGTAATTCCGGAGAATTCTTACAATGTATTTTGTCAGATATTTCTCTGAATGCCAGCAGTGCAAATGCTTTTTCAGAAAGCTATCAGAATATTTCAAAAATTATCAATACACAGAGACTTTCTATCAGCGGTGTAGATACAGATGAAGAATCATTAAATTTAGTACAGTTCCAGCATTCCTACAATCTGGCATCTAAATTAATTCAGACCCTGACAGAAATGTATGACAGACTGATTACCCAGACAGGAGTTTAATCTGCGTCGACGTAGTCGAGGCCAACACGATTGAGAATCAATCGTGATAAACAGTGGAAAGGAATCCGCTAAAAGGCTAAGGAATGAATGGATTTATTCCGATATATAAAACAGTAAATGGTAATAGTGGTCGCGGCGGTTTGGTCGCGACAAAATAAGAGGTATATCGGATGAGAATTACAAACAAGATTATTTCAAACAATTCAGTTACGAATATCAACAACAATAAAGTATACGAAGATAAAATAGGTACGCAGCTGGCAACAGGATCCAAGATTAACAGACCTTCGGATGATCCGGTTGTTGCCATTCGTGCCTTAAGACTGCGTACAAATTTAAATGAAGTAAATCAGTACTATTCTAAAAACATTCCGGACGCCAATTCGTGGCTGGATGTGACAGAAAGTGCGGTAGATACCACCATTGAAGTCATCAAGGATATGTACGCAAACTGTACCAAAGGTGCAGCAGGTTTCCAGACCTCAGAGGACAGAGCAAAAGTACTCGAACATATCAAGGCGTTGCAAAAGGAAGTGTATGCAACCGCAGATGCGGATTATGCAGGACGATATGTATTTAGCGGTTATCGAACCAATACGCCGGTTTCCTTTGGACAAACCACAGAAAAGACTTATACCATTACAGAGCAGGTAGACAGCAATTTAATTGACAGTTTGACCTATGTAGATGTCAAGGAACTTGACGGATTGACCAGAACCAATGCAGAAGCTCTGGGAGTCACAGAACGAGATGTGGAGGCTCATAATGATATTCACAGAATGAGACTTTCCTATAAAGATGTGGATGAAGGTATGAATCCGGTGATTGAATACTATGATAATACCGGAGCCAAGCAGACATTAACAGCTCAGACGATTTCACTCAACAGTAAAACCCAAGATCCGTATTTATCAGCAGATTCGGCTCCGGATGGTGTGGTATTTATACCGGAAACCGGAGAACTTATTTTAAGCGATGCAGCCTTTGATAAATTAAAGGATACCAAAGATATTCCGGATGCAATTGATGCAGATGAGCATATCGATGAGGGAGAAATTCGAATCACCTATCAGAAAACCAATTTTGAAGCATCTGATATCAGACCGGAACATTTCTTCTACTGCGAATCCGATGGTGTCACCTATAACTCGGGTTATTTAGATGGTCAAACTGATGATGATACCAATCAGTTCATCAGCTACGATGTAGGATACAACCAGAGCGTCAGAGTAAATACACTGGCCAAGGAAGTGTTCAGTCCGATTATCAGCAGAGATGTAGATGATATGATTCATGCTATCGAAGATGTAGATAAAATGGAAAAGAACATGGCAACGATTAAAGATATGCTGAGTACAGATCCTGATAACGAGGATTTAAAAGACAGATTAAAGGCAATCGAAAAGTCATATACATTCTTAAATGACAAGATGCAAAAGACTTTTGAAAGCAATATTACCAAGATGCAGAATCATCTGAACAAAGCAAATGATGCATTGACTGCAGTTGGTAACAGAACCCTGAGAGTAGAGCTGGTATCCAATCGTTTATCAAAGCAGAAGGTAAACTTCCAGACACTGTCATCTGAAAACGAAGATATTGATATGTCAGAGGCAGCAGTTACACTCGGTAGCGTACAGTTAGCTTATCAGGCAGCTCTCATGGCAACAGGTAAAATTTCACAGACAACATTATTAAATTACTTATAAATAAACATTGAAAAGAAGGTACCAATTTCGATATAATAAGGTACAGGAAAGGGAAAGGTAAAAAAGGTATGGTAGTAGATTCAAGATTGTTTGGACAAATTGATATTGAGGAAGAAAAGCTCATCCATTTCGTAAACGGAATCGTAGGCTTCCCGGAGATGACAACATTTGCTCTGATTCATGATGAAGAGAAAAAGGGTGGTATTCAGTGGCTTCAGTCTATGCAGGAACCACAGTTTGCACTTCCGGTTATCAACCCATTATCAGTACTCGAAAGCTATAACCCAAAGGTGGAAGATGAACTTTTAAAACCACTTGGTGAATTTGGACCGGATGATATGCTGGTACTCGTGACAGCCACAGTGCCATCAGACTTAACCAAGATGACTATTAATTTAAGAGGACCTATCGTGATTAACGCATCCACAATGAAGGCCAGCCAAGTGATTACCGAAGGGGATGAATATCCTGTAAAATTCCCTATTTATGATATCCTAAAGAGCAGAAAGGATGGGGAGTAATATGTTAGCATTATCCAGAAAAAAAGGCGAGGCAATCGTCATCAACAATAACATCGAGATCACAGTATTGGATGTAAAAGGTGATCAGGTAAAAATCGGTATCGCAGCACCAAAGGAAGTGCCGATCTATCGTAAAGAAGTATATATTCAGATTCAGGAAGCAAACAAAGAGTCTATGTCAGCAGACAGTATGGAAGCTCTGAAAAATCTTTTTTAATTAGTTTTTTGTATCAATTTCATTTTTTTAAAAAAATTACCCCATTTTTTATAAAATGGGGTTAATTTGCTATATAAACAATCGGATATAGGATTTAGACATGTATTACTGACTTTCGTTTTTATACGAAAAAAGGATAAGACAGCTAGAAAACGGGTAAATGGAAACGATGGCATAAGGTCGCGAATATGCTTTATTCGTGATAGGAGACATGGAGGTGAAAGTTATGGCTATCGAACCGATTAACAGCATGATGACTTTACAGACGCA
>JAZUKG010000127.1:0-23977 GCA_045643145.1 Lachnospiraceae bacterium
GTTAGGAGCAGCAGCGCTCGGTGATATCGGAAAGCATTTTCCGGATACCGATCCGCAGTACAAGGGAATCAGCAGTATTGAACTATTAAAGCATGTCGGAAAGCTCATCGATGAGAGCCACTATGTGATTGAAAACATTGATGCGACGATTATCGCGCAAAGACCCAAAATGCGTCCGCATATTGATACTATGAGACAAAATATCGCAGATGCACTCGGAATTGATATCGAGCAGATCAATGTAAAGGCGACCACAGAGGAGGGCCTCGGCTTTACCGGAACAGAAGAAGGTATCAGCTCGCAGGCAATCTGTTTATTGGCAAAGCCTGTTGAAATGTTTGAACAGGGTGGTATGACCTATGGAGACTGCGCAAACTGCAGCGGCTGCAAAGGCTGCCAAAATCAGGCATAGCCGTAGGATAAATGATACAGAATATGCGCTTTGTCGTCTGAACTAGTTGACAAACGAAAAAAATTTGCATATTCTACAAGTAGTATAAAGGCTTGGAACGAAAAGAGTATTTGAACTCCGTTTTGTCAGAGAGTGATTGCCACCGGCTGCGAGCAATCATCAAAACCATTCAAAGAAGTGCATTCGGGAGCTGATTTGCTGAACACCAGTAGGCAGATACGTATATCCGCGTTAAGGATTTCAAGAGCCAAAGGAAGTTTTAGATTCTTTTGGAAGTAGAGTGGAACCGCGAACTATCGTCTCTACATCCGTATGGATGTAGAGACTTTTTATTTTTTGTCTCGATTTTTAATCGAGACAGCCAGCCGGCTTTGAGGCATCAAAGAAACATCCGGTTAGGATGTTTCTACCATATATTCATAGGAGGTTAGTATGGAAAACAAATTTAAATTTTACAACACTTTAAGTAAAAAAGTAGAAACCATCATCCCAAACGAAGATGGTAAAATCGCAATGTATACTTGTGGACCTACTGTATACCATTTTGCACATATCGGAAATTTACGTAGTTATATCATGGAGGATGTTCTCGAAAAATCACTTCGTTTCATCGGGTATGATGTAAAGCGTGTTATGAATATCACAGACGTAGGTCATCTTTCATCGGATGCAGACACCGGTGAAGACAAGATGCTCAAGGGTGCAAAGCGTGAGCACAAGACAGTCATGGAAATCGCAAAGTTTTATACAGATGCATTCATGCCAGACTGTGCCAAGTTAAATATCAAGACTCCTGACGTAGTAGAACCTGCTACCAATTGTATCAGCGAGTTTATTCATATGATTGAAGTATTAATCGAAAAGGATTATGCATATCAGGCAGGCGGAAACATCTACTTTGATACATCAAAGTTAAAAGACTATTATGTATTTTCATCTCAGAGCGAAAAAGAACTTTTAGTCGGAGTTCGTGATGATGTTCAGGAAGATGAAAACAAGAAAAATAAAAACGACTTTGTTCTCTGGTTTACCAAATCAAAGTTTGAGGATCAGGCTCTCAAATGGGACAGCCCATGGGGCGTGGGATATCCGGGATGGCATATTGAATGCTCATGCATCAGTATGAAGCATTTAGGAGAATATATGGATATTCACTGCGGAGGCGTAGATAATATCTTCCCTCATCACACCAATGAAATCGCACAGTCAGAATCTTACCTGGGACATAAATGGTGTAATTACTGGTTCCATGTACATCATTTAAATGACAAATCCGGAAAGATGAGTAAATCAAAGGGTGATTTCCTGACAGTTTCTTTATTAGAGGAAAAGGGCTACAACCCACTCGTATATCGTATGTTCTGTCTGCAGTCACACTATCGTAAACCGCTCGAATTCTCATATGAAGTATTGGATCAGGTGACCAGCACTTACAACAAGCTCGTAAAGAGAATCGCTGCGTTAAAGGCTGACGGAGAAGTAGAGCAGGCAAATTATGATGCTTACAGAGCTAAATTTGAAGAAGCTTTAGAAAACGATGTGAATACATCTATGGCACTTACTATCATCTATGATGTCTTGAAGGCAGACATGAATGATGCAACCAAGAGAAAATTAATCGAAGACTTTGATTATGTATTATCATTAAATCTTTTAAATGCAGCTGCTGCAGGTGAAGAAAAGGCAGAAGAAAGCGGTGTATCTGCAGAACTGGAAGCCTTTATTTTAGCAAAGATTGAAGAAAGAAAAGCAGCAAAGAAAGCCAAAGATTTTGCACTCGCAGATGCCATTCGTGCGGAACTTTTAGAAAAGGGTGTAGAAATCAAGGATACGAGAGAAGGCGTTGTATGGAATCTGGTTTAAGCTTTTTAGATGAAGTGAAAAAACAGTTTGATTGTGAGGATATGGATATCAGAACCTATTCTCCTCTGACACTCGCTTTTTTAGGAGACTGTGTCTATGACCTGATTATTCGTACGGTAGTGGTTTGCAGAAAGAACCGCGCCACCAACGACCTGCACAAGAAAAAGTCCAAGGTAGTCAAAGCGGAAACTCAGGCGAGAATGATCGAGGCTCTCATGGAGCATTTGACAGAGGAAGAGCTCGGATATTTTAAAAGAGGCAGAAATGCAAAATCCTATACACCGGCTAAAAATGCCAGTTTGGGAGATTATAAAAAGTCGACAGGCTTTGAGGCTTTGATTGGATTTTTATATCTGACCAATCAGATGGACCGTATTTTAGAATTGACGACATTGGGACTGGAACTGGTAAATGTAGAAATCTGATATTTGTGTCAAGATTTCTGTGAAAACCAGACACAAATCAGTAAAAAGAGGAAAAAACAATGAGATATGAAGAATTTACGATAGAAGGCCGAAATGCAGTCATTGAAGCCTTTCGTAGCGGGAAGCCGATTGACAAGATTTTCGTACTCGACGGATGTCAGGACGGACCGATTTCTACGATAAAAAGAGAAGCAAAAAAGAATGATGTTCCGGTTCGTTTTGTAGCCAAGGAACGTTTGGATCAGCTTTCAGAAACAGGAAAACACCAGGGCGTTATCGCATACGCGGCGGCTTATGAATATGCCCAGCTTAATGATATTTTTGCACTGGCTGAGCAAAAGGGCGAGGCTCCGTTTGTATTTTTGCTGGACGGGATTGAAGATCCGCACAATTTAGGTGCAATCATTCGTACAGCCAATCAGGCAGGAGCACATGGTGTCATCATTCCGAAAAACAGAGCAGTAGGACTCACTGCAACCGTAGCCAAGGCCAGTGCAGGAGCTCTTAACTATACACCGGTTGTAAAGGTGACCAACATCGGTAAAACAATTGAAGAGCTCAAGGACCGCGGTTTGTGGTTTGTTTGTGCCGATATGGACGGAACCGTAATGTATCAGCTGGATTTAAAGGGTGCCATCGGACTGGTTATCGGTAATGAAGGTCAGGGTGTCAGCCGCCTGGTAAAAGAAAAATGTGATTTTGTTGCATCGATTCCGATGAAGGGTGATATCGATTCGCTGAATGCCTCAGTGGCAGCAGGCGTATTAGCCTACGAAATCGTGAGACAAAGAATGGGGTGACGATTTGAAGGATCGTTTCAAGGAATATTCCGACGAACAGTTAATAGAGCTTCTTCGAGACGGCGAGGTCGAAATCGAAGATTATCTGATGGTAAAATATAAAAACCTGGTTCGTAAAAAGGCCAACTCCATGTATATTCTGGGTGGAGATACCGAGGATTTGATACAGGAGGGAATGATTGGTCTGTTAAAGGCAGTCAGAGATTATGACTTTGGGAGAGACGCGAGCTTTTATACTTTTGCAGAGCTTTGTGTTTCCAGACAAATGTATACTGCGGTACAGGCTTCTAACAGAAAGAAGCATGCTCCGCTCAATAACTCGATTTCTCTGAATGAAGAGTACAAACAGGAAGAGGGAAATGAGCAGAGCGAAAACTACAGTTTGTACAAACAGCTCAGTGATTATTTATCAGACAAGGGAAGCGAAAATAATCCGGAGAGTATGTTAATCAGTCAGGAGTATATAGAACAGGTGGAAAGCATTGCTCAGACTCACTTGTCCGACTTTGAAAAGCAGGTATTTGAACTGCATTTAACCGGTATGAATTATGCACAGGTAGCCAAGGTTTTAGGACGAGATGAAAAGTCTACGGATAATGCCATCCAGAGAGCAAAGAGAAAATTGAAAGAAGAATTGGCAAAAGTCAAGAAATCTCTTTGAGTATAATTCAGGTTGTGTTATACTAAACTAAATATATGAGGGGATGAAACTAGCAGTATTCCGAAATAGGAATGTGGTCATGAATGAAAGGATTATATCATGGAAAGATTAGATGCCAGAACCATCGTATTAAGAGAGAAAATTTACAAGGAGCTGAAGGTTACCTTCCAGGGAATTGAACAGCAGATTAAAAATCTTGAAGACAAGAAAACAGAGATTTTAATGAAGTGCGAAATGTATGAAGAATGTTTGGACAAGCATCTTTTATCAAGTGGTAGCGATATCATCAAAGAGCACTTATCACAGGCACGTTTAGAGCTCGCAAATACAGACATTGAAATTGAAAAATTGAAGCTGGAAAAGGACGCATATCGCATCGAAATTTCCGTTCAGGAAGAGCAGATGAGACAGTAGTTTTTTGCGTTGACAAATGAAAGTTTCTTTGATAGAATTGCAAATGGTGGTTATACACTAAGCTGCTATGGCTCAGTCGGTAGAGCGTCGCATTGGTAGTGCGGAGGTCACGGGTCCGATTCCCGTTAGCAGCTTTTTTTTATACTATTTTTTCATACCACAAGGTCTTCTGCAATTTGAAGATTTGTGGTTATTTTTTTACTTATCCCGATTTTATATCGGGATAGCCCGCCGTTTGTCACGATTGCTTGCAATCGGGGCTATGCAGAGGCATCAAAGAAACATCCGGAGCATTTGAAAGGAGGAAGGCATATGAATGAATATAAATATCGTATTCAGGAAGTTTTGAAACAGAATTTAACAAAAACCAATGAACGCTTAAGCCTTGCTCTTTTGGTTTTCCTGTTTGTTGATATCGTGGCAGTCATTGGGGACGCGGTAGGACTGTTGCAATTTTCTGACGGATCGCTTCTTCGAATCTGTTTGATTTTTGCATTCTTTTCCGTTGGCCCGTATTTTTTATGTCATTACACAGACAATGACCAGCTAAACAGAAAAATCGTACTGAGTGCATGGGAAATATGCCTTTGTCTTTTAGCAAACAATGGTATCTTTCAGCTGGATATCTTATATTTGGTTGTACCAACCGTATGTATCATGTATTTAGATAAAAAGCTTTTGATGGCATGTTTTCGTAACTGTTTGGCGGTTATGTGTCTGATTAAAGGCCTTCAACTGGTTTTATTTGTAGGCGGTGTGTATGAAAACAAGGTGTGGTCATCACAGGGTGGCTATACCGGTTATGAGCAGTTTTTAGGCAGTATTCTCGGTTATATTTGTTTCTGTGCATTGTTGTATATTGGATTCCAACGACTGGATGAGCTGTTTCGTTCCGGCTATTTATTGTTTGAAACAGAAAAGGTTCAAAATACAATCATCGCAGAAAAGGTAGAGGAAAATGATGAGACTGCTTACAATACCAAGGGTCTTTTCCTCGAAATTGAACAGTCTGTTCAGACAGTAATCAAGGGAAGGAGCAAGCAGTTTTTACTGGATGTGGATACAGAACTTCCGGTACAGCTCGTAGGTGAAGTCGGAAAGATTAAGACTGCGTTTGTTGCTATGTTAACAGACCTTTTGCAGTTTACACAGACCGGTTCTGTATTTTTACAGGTCTCTTATGACAAGGGAATCATTCCGAAAAAGGGATACAGTGTTTCTCTGCTTTGTCGTATCAACTGTACAGAAGATATTTCTGAACCGATTAAATCCGGCGAGGCAATGAGCTTTGCTATGGGTAAGGGATTGATCCACAACATGAATGGTGTTGTTTTGGACAAGACTGCTGAGGATGAATACGGACAGCAAAGGTCAAGCTTTACGGTTTCACTGATGCAAAAGGTAGAGGATGCTGAGACATTAAGACATGCAAAATATGTGCATCAGTCAGAACAGAAAACTCTGATTTCAGAATCCAGAAAGAAAGTTCAGGATATTCTGTTAGCGCGAGAAGTAAAAGTACTCATCGTTGATGACAGTATGGAAAATTTAAGACTCGTGGATTCCATTTTGAAATCCTACGGTATGATTACGGAATGTGTTTCCAATGCAGAAGTTGCTTTGGAAAAGATAAAAACCAAAGCCTATGACTTATGTATTATCGACCATATGATGCCGATTAAGGGCGGTATTCAGACTGCCAGAGAAATCAGACAGATGGGAGAAAAGGATTCTTATTTTGAAATGGTTCCGCTGTTGGCAATGACGACGAGTGTGACCGAGGAATCTTTGGATGTACTTAAAAACAGTGGTTTTTCAGCAACGATTCCAAAGCCAATCAAGGAAAGTGAGTTAAGACAGATTATTTCCAAGTTCATGTTCTTATAAAACCGTATTTCGGTTTAGGATGGTGTTTCATGTTAAAAAAATTGGATCAATTGATAGATGAAAAGATTAGCGTAGGGGCAGCTTTATTAAGTTGCCTTACGCTTTTTATATTTTTAAGGCTTCAGGCTCCGCAGTGGTATCAAATGCTGCCTTTAGGAATGAAAGAGATTGTGTGTGGTCTTTCGACCTGGAGCGCTTATCCCAAGCAGTCAGACCTATATATGATGGAGGCTAGTTTAGCCTGTGTGCTGATTTCTTTTATGAGTTATGCCACATTGGGAGCTGTGATACGACATGTGATTTTAATCAGAAAGAATGGTGCCGTATTTCATGCAAAACAATCCGCAGGATCCGGAAATGAGACAAACGCAGAGACTCAAGTAGCGACCAAGAGTAAAATCAAAATCCAGGCAAAGCTGGCTTATGTTCAGCTGCTTTTCCCGCTGGTCTTTTTACAGATGATTCATTTTCGCTATCTTTATGAAGCTGAGAATCTATCAATGGAATTGTTTTACAGCAAGGTTTGGAAACTGGCCTGTCTGGCTTTAACTGTTTTGCTGATGGTCACTGCTTTTTATCAGATTCGCTTTAAAAAGCAGGTTCTTACGTATTCGACCTTTTTAAGCTTTGCAGGTCTTTTAAACTTTATCAGACCGGAAGGCATTATGAGTATCGACTATTTTCACAACGGAGAGTTTTCTCTTCCGATGTATGAATTAAAAGCTTTTCACAAGCTGCCTTTTAAGGGACTGATTCCGATACATGGTCTGTGTGATTATTATTATGGATTGATAAACGAACTCTTTTTTGATGGCAGTTATTTATCTATAAATGCAGCCAAGTGTGTGGGAAATGTTTTTCTGGCATTGTTTTTGGCCGGCATTATGTATTTCTTTATTCGAAACAAATGGCACGGACTTTTGATGGTAATTTTTGTTTTGCCGTTTATGATTCAAAACGCCGGAATTCGATATGTCTTTTTCTTTACGATGTTCTTGGTTTTGTTTTCAGATGAGATGGATTCGGCATATCGTTTCTGCACGAGCTGGGTATTTTTATCCATTCTGGCGATTGCATGGAATGCTTCGATTGGAGGAGCACTCGCAGCAGGCTTTTTACCATTGGCTGTTTTTCGTTTGATTCAGACAGGAAAAGAGGAATTCACGATTCTGTTCAGGGCGAAAGATAAGAAAAAGATGACGGTGTTGGTTCTTTTAATTTTATTTGGACTGGCATTTATCCCTCTGTTTTTACAAATCGTAAGCTACCTAAAGGATAACGCGGGTACTACACTTTTAGTAAACAGCATGGAAATGATAGAAAAGAGCAGCGGTATCGAGGGCTTTTTAACGCTGGCAGGAGAAGGTCAGCTTTTAATCCTGGGAAAGGCTTTTGGATTTTTACTTTCCGTTCTGATATTGCTGATTATGGGATTTGGCAGACAGAATCAGAAAGCAAAATCAGAAGTGATGACAGTAGTATTTACGCTTCTCATTCTGTTTCAATATGCGTTTGTTCGATATGATGAAGGGCTTCGCGCTATGGTACTGGGAGCAGGCTATATGGCCATTGCACTGATTACCATTTTGTTTGATCAGCTGAGAAAAAATGGCAAATGGCAGGTAGTGCCAATCGCCTGTTATCTCGTAGGAATCGTCTTTTTCTTTTGGGTTTCCGGCGGATGGAGTCCAAAGCCGGCAGATATCCTGAATCAGGTTAAGCTCATTCCAAAGGAAACAGAGATTACCATTATGGGAAAAGAAGTAAGTGACCCGGTAGTTTATGTCCGGTCAGACAGTGTCAATATCGGAGGTATCGGATCCGGTTTTATTTCCGGAAATGCGCTGGCAAATTTACAGAACATTCAGATGGTATTAAATACAGAGCTAAAAGAAGGAGAGCAGTATTACAATGCGACCAATGAGGTAGCACTTGATTTGATTTTCCAAAAAGAGAGTATTTTGCCATATACCTCTGTATACAATATCAGTAACAGACGTATGCAGGAGGATGCGATAGAAAGGCTCCGGGCAAATATGCCGACGCTCATTTTACTGTCACCAAATATTGTATTTGATGATGCATCCTTTAGCTATCGTAGTCCCCAGCTGTATCAATTCTTTTTACAAGAGGGCTATCAGCCGTACAAATATGAAAATGTATTGTATTTGATGAAGAGAGAGGCTGTTTTGGCGACTGCCAATTGGGAGGAATATGCCAAGCTTTTGCACAAGACCAATATAGAAGCAATGCCTGTTGTATGGGGTGCAAACCTGGATGATATGAAGGAAGGCCTGAAAAAGGCCGAAATAGGCTGCGAAATCACCAGAGACGATAAAGATATCCTAATTCGATTTAATGAGCCGATTTCGCCCGGTGAGCACTGTTATATGGTGCTCGAAAATGACGGAGGCTACAACGAGCCGGATTTATACAAAAAAATCTTTGCTCAGAGGGAAATGGACAGTGATGAAAATGGTGCAGCTATAGATGATAGTGCAAATGTAAAGACCTATCAGGAAATGACACTTTCCTGGGAAAATCCGTTTGATAGCGAAGCAAAGGTTTCTTATCATTTTGCCAAGGGCGGAAGGCTGATGATTCCAATCGGATTGACCCCATATGCACTGGGACAGGGAATCCGGGAATTCAGACTGGAAACCGGAGATGATATTGTAGAGCCGAGCGATATTCATATTTCTTTTTATCATGAGTAGATTGAAATATGAACTACTCACAACCGACTGCGTCGGATGGAGTTTTCTTGCTAAACTCTCATAATATTTATATTAAATAAGACAGAAGCGAATCATGTTAAGAAGCAAAATAGATTTACTAGGAAACAAAAATAGATTCAATCATAAAAAAGATGTTAGTTCAAATGAACTAACATCTTTTTATTTGCAATATATTTGATTATCCAAACTGTATTATTGAGCCGGTTGCTGAGCAGCAGCCTGAGCGGCAGCCTCGGCAGCGGCCTGAGCAGCAGCTTGAGCAGCTTCAGCAGCGGCCTGTGCAGCAGCTTGCTGAGCGGCTTGCATCTGAGCATTTGCAGCCTGGATCGCAGCACCATTGTTTGGATCTGCAAAATATGCAGGAGTATGAGGACAGTAAGTAACTGCACCCGGATTTCCGTCATCGCCGGGAGCCAATTCAATGACACCAGGAACCTGATATGGACAGGTTGAACAAGCAGATAAGCCGGTAGCGGAACAAACAGCTCCGGATACATGCACGTTACAAGACTCTGTCGGAACGGAACCTTCTGCAAAATATTCAGTCGCTAAATGAGAGTTACAAGCACCTGAAATCGGAAGCTTTCCGGATCTCGAACAAACGGTAGCAGTGACGATTCCGTCCGGCTTGGTAAAGGACTTGGCCGGTAAATCCTCGTGAATACGAGACATAACTGCTTTCCACATTGTCTTGGAAAGGTTCTTTTCAGCACTGGACTCCATGTTTACGTTGTTATCATAACCGGTCCAGGTAGTAGCTGTGTAATAAGGTGAATATCCTGCAAACCATACATCCTTGTAATCTGATGTAGTACCTGTTTTACCTGCGATGGCGATATCACCGCCAAAGTTTACAGCACCACCGGTACCTTTGGTAATAACGTCTACCATGGCATCGGTTAACAGGTAAGCAGTAGTATCTTTTAATACCTGACGACCCTGAGGATTGGTATTATCAATTAATACGTTTCCGTCATGATCTAAAATCTTTGTGAACAAAAGTGGCTTGTAGTAAAGTCCGTGATTAGCAATAGCGGCATAAGCACCATTTAATTCAATGTTCTTTACACCGTCTGTAATACCACCGAGCGCCAAAGCCTGTGTGATATCTGAGAAAATCTTTGGTCCGTCGTTTGTCTGGATTTCTTTTCTTTCAATCAAAGTAGTAAATCCAAAGTTCTGCAAGTAATCAAAACCAAGCTGAGGTGTAATCTGTGTTAATGTCTTTACGGCCACGATATTAAGGGACTGTTCAATACCATAACGGATGGTACAGATTCCTTTGTATGCATTTCCGTACCAGTTACTAACCGGACGACCGTCTGCGTAATTGTACGGAGCATCGTTTTGAACAGTTGCCAAAGTCATACCTGCGCTGTCCAGTGCCGGTGCATAAGTAGATACGACCTTGAAGGTTGATCCCGGCTGTCGCTTGGCATCAGTCGCTCTGTTAAGAGTACGGCTGGCTGATTTGGTTCCTCGTCCACCAACCATAGCTACGACATGTCCGGTAGACTGATCCTCTACGGTAATGGATACCTGAGGCTGTGGTGTGAGAGTAACATTTTCAGCATATACCTTATCACCAGGTCCTAAAACAGCTTCCTGGAATGCTGCGATATCTTCGTATGCGGCATCCTGGCTCGAATAGAGCAGGTTATAAGAAGCACGCTGTTCTTTGTAATGTGCTTTAAATTTTTCGGTTGAGTAGTTTACAAAATCTCCTGAAGGCGTTTCTACTGTAAGCTGATAATCAAGAAGCCATTTTACATTTTCAGGATAGATGGATTCATCATTGTAAACCTCATCACAAATCTTTTGAATAGCAGGGTCCTGAGTCGTGAAAATCTGAAGACCGCCGCTGTAAACTAATGTATAGGCCTGAGTTTCGCTGTAACCCTTTTCCTCAATCAGAGAATCGATAACCTGTTCAATCAAGGCATCTACAAAGTAAGAGTTAATGTTCTTTTTCTCAGTCAGTTCGTTTACTGTCTTGATACGAGAGTATACATCATCGGCATCTGCGATGGCATATTCTGTTTGGGAAATATATCCCTGTTCCTTCATGTTTCGAAGGATTTTAGCTCGTCTTTCTGCGTTATTTTCCGGATGTGAAATCGGATTCAGTCTGGACGGGTTCTGAGTGATAGCAGCGATAACTGCACATTCCGAAAGATTGAGCTGAGATACCGGTTTGTTAAAGTATCTCATGGAAGCAGCCTGTACACCCAACGTATTTTGTCCGAGGTTGATAGAGTTCATATAAAGCTCTAAGATGTCTTCCTTGGACATACGCTTTTCAAGCTCTAATGCCAGGTACTGTTCCTGAATCTTACGTTTGATTTTTTCAGTATTGGATTCTTCTGTAACCCAGCCTTCAAAAACGTTGTTCTTTAAAAGCTGCTGGGTAATGGTACTGGCTCCCTGTCCCAGGTGACGAGCCTTTAAGGTTTCAACACCGGCACGGGCAATACCCTTGATATCAATACCGTTATGTTCATAAAATCGTTCATCTTCGATGGCGACAAAGGCATCAGCCATGTATTGAGGAATTTCTTCTTTTCCGACATAGGTTCGGTTTGAATCGGTACCTACCAGTTTGGATATTTGTTTGCCGCTGGCATCAAATACCAAGGTAGCATAACCGGTTGGTGTGACATCTAAGCTGGAGATATCCGGAGCTGATGCAAGGATTCCCTTGAACACACCGATTCCCATGCAGATACCTACAATACAAAGGGATATGATTCCCACTAGGATTGCCTTTAAAAATGTCAGCAAAAACAGCTTACTTAATTTTGCTGACGTAGAATTGAGCTGTCGCTGTTTTTTGCGAATGCTCCTCTTTCCATAGTTCATAAGCAAAGCCTCCCTATTCTTATCGATTATACCAAAATATTCCTTCAAAAGAAAGAAAAATATTCCTTGTATCAAATTGTAGACAATTTTTGGAAATTTTATTCAGCCTGTTTTACGCAATATTTTCGCAAAAAGAAAGACAAATAAAATTCTGTTATGTATAATAAATACGGATTAAGAACAGACAATTATTGGAAATGAAATATTAAAAAATACAAAAGAAAATCACAAGAAAAATTTAAAAAGTGGTTTACATAATCAGAAAGGTGAGAAGATGAGAGTTATCACTGAGCAGTATCAGGAAGAAATCGTAGAAAAAAAATCCAGATTTATCGCAACGATTGTTCCGATAGAAACCAAAGAAGAAGCAGAGCAGTTTATTGCTTCTATGAAAAAGAAATACTGGGATGCGAGACATAACTGCAGTGCATATGTACTCGGTGAAAAAAATGAGATTATGCATTCAAGCGACGACGGCGAGCCGAGCGGTACAGCCGGCAGACCGATGATGGCTGTTTTGACAGGACAGGATGTGCATAATGTGGCAGTAGTCGTAACCAGATACTTTGGAGGCGTACTACTCGGAACCGGAGGACTGGTCAGAGCTTATCAGGGAGCTGTCATGAAAGCACTCGAAAGCGCTGAAATCAAAGAACAGATACCTCTCGAGGAACTCAAAGTCTGGGTATCCTATGCAGATATGAACCAGCTCGATTACTACGTATCCGGAGCAGATTATATCCGAATGGAAGGAAAAGAGTATGAGGATCAGGTGATTTGCTACCTATTGGTATCCCCTGAGAAAACTGATCAGGTGATCGAAGATATCCTGCAAAAGACAAATCGTACTGCCAAAATTGAGAAAGGGAAGATACGACAGGAAGTATTATAATATACAAAAACTACCGTAAAAATACCCACGATTATTCACTGAGTGAGAGCACCAGCCGGCTTGTAATAATACGTGGGTATTTATCGTATACCTATATATTTAATTCCTTAATAATAATCAACCTTTTTTAATATTTGCACGTTTTCTCATAGTCGGATCCAAAATCTTCTTTCGAATACGAAGACTCTCCGGAGTTACCTCTAACAGCTCATCAGTATCGATGAATTCCAGCGACTGCTCTAAAGACAACACCTTTGGAGGAGAAAGCTTTAATGCATCATCTGATCCGGAAGCACGAGTGTTGGTCAGCTGTTTCTTCTTACAAACATTGATTTCGATGTCTTCTGCCTTTCCGGTTTCACCGATAACCATTCCGGCATACACCTTTTCACCGGGAGTGATGAATAAAGTACCTCTTTCCTGTGCATTGAATAAACCATAAGTGATGGCTTCACCGGTTTCAAATGCGATCAGAGAACCCTGATTTCTGTACATCATGTCACCCTTATATGGGCCATATCCGTCAAAGATGGTATTCAGGATACCGTTACCCTTGGTATCTGTCATAAATTCTCCACGATAACCGATTAATCCACGGGATGGAATAGAGAACTCTAAACGAACATATCCGCCATTGGCAGCTCCCATGCTGAGCAGTTCACCCTTTCTGGCAGAAAGCTTTTGAATAACTGCACCGGAGAATTCATCCGGAACATCGATATAAGCCAGTTCCATTGGTTCGAGCTTTTTACCGTTTTCATCTTCCTTATATAATACCTCTGCTTTGGATACTGCAAATTCATATCCTTCGCGGCGCATGTTTTCGATTAATACAGATAAATGAAGCTCACCACGACCGCTGACCTTGAACATTTCAGTACTGTCAGTTTCTTCTACTCGAAGAGATACGTCAGTATTCAATTCGTGGAATAAACGTTCACGCAAATGGCGGCTGGTTACGAATTTACCTTCCTGACCGGCTAATGGTGAATCATTTACGATAAAGTGCATAGCGATGGTCGGCTCAGAAATTTTCTGGAACGGAATCGGAGAAGGATCATCCACGCTGCAAAGGGTATCTCCGATATGAATATCAGCAATTCCGGAAATTGCTACGATTGCACCGATACCTGCCTGTTTTACTTCTACCTTATTTAATCCGTCGAATTCGTAAAGCTTTGATACTTTTACTTTTTTCTGTTTGTCAGGTTCATGGTGGTTTACGATGATAACATCCTGATTGACTTTGATTTCACCGTTATCTACCTTACCTACACCGATACGACCTACATATTCATTGTAGTCGATGGTACTGATCAGTACCTGAGTACCGGCATCAGGGTCACCACTCGGAGCAGGAATATAAGAAAGGATGGTTTCAAATAACGGAACCATGTCTGTTCCTTCTACATCCATATCTAAAGAAGCAGTTCCTGATTTTGCAGAAGCAAATACGAAAGGACAGTCAAGCTGTGCTTCGTCAGCCTCTAAATCGATAAATAACTCTAAAACTTCATCGACAACCTCAGCAGGTCTGGCTTCCGGTCTGTCAATTTTATTTACACATACAACAACAGGGAGTTTTAATTCCAGTGCTTTACGAAGAACGAATTTTGTCTGAGGCATGGCACCTTCAAACGCATCGACTACCAAAACGACTCCGTTTACCATCTTAAGAACACGCTCAACCTCGCCACCAAAGTCCGCATGACCCGGAGTGTCGATGATATTAATTTTGGTATCCTTGTAGGTTACTGCAGTATTTTTGGAAAGAATCGTAATACCACGTTCTCTTTCGATATCGCCTGAGTCCATGACACGTTCTGCCACTTCCTGGTTTTCACGAAAGACACCGCTCTGCTTTAAGAGCTCGTCAACCAATGTAGTTTTACCGTGGTCTACATGGGCGATAATAGCAACATTTCGAATATCTTCTCTTGTTGTCTTCATAAAAATTTCCTCTTTTCTATCTTTAAAACCGTTAATCAAACCACTTTAGTCTATCACAAATCCTTGAAAAATCAATCTTTTCTAAAAAAATCGTCGACGGAACGAATGCATATTTATAAAAAAGCAGGCATAAATATATAAACGTAAAAAAGGAAAAAACTCTGATTGTGCAAAGTTTTGTGCAAAGAGAAAGGGAGAGAAGAAGAATGGAAAAAGTAATTGACAACAACCAGGTAACCGTGATGGGCGAGGTGGTAAGCACCTTTCGCTACAGCCATGAAATCTTTGGAGAAGGATTTTATATGGTGGATCTTTTGGTGCCAAGATTAAGTGAAAGCTCAGATGTCATTCCGCTCATGATATCTGAAAGGCTGGTGGATGTGAAACAGAATTTAATAGGAAGATATATTTCAGCCTACGGACAGTTTCGCTCCTACAACAGACATGAGGAACACAAGAATAAGCTGATTTTATCCGTATTTGTCAGAGAATTTCAGTTTATTGAAGAATTGGAAGAAAATGAAAAGACGAACTGCATCTTTTTAGACGGCTTTGTTTGCAAGGAACCGATTTATCGCAAGACTCCGCTGGGCAGAGAAATCGCAGATTTGTTATTAGCCGTAAACAGACCCTATGGGAAGAGTGATTATATCCCGTGTATCAGCTGGGGAAGAAATGCGCGCTTTGCTTCCGGATTTGAAGTGGGAAGCAGATGTAAGGTATGGGGAAGAATTCAAAGCAGAGAATATATGAAAAAAATATCCGAGGAGGAAACGGAAAAAAGAGTGGCGTATGAAGTCAGCGTCAGTAAACTGGAAATTGCCGAATATAAAGAACCACTTTTTCAAGCTAGCTGTTGACACATGGGTGTAACAGTGCTATGCTTGTAAAAAATCAATCGAATAAGAAGATAGAGGTCGCGTTTGACATGAGTAGGTAATCCGATGTCGCAGAAACAGAGGACGGTTACTAAAAGGGGAAAACGCCGAAAGGATTTATCATCTGCAAATGAATTCTTGGGCATGCGATAAAGAATCGTATGACTGTCATCAGGAAATGTTGTATGAAATCTTTCATATAATAATAGTGATGGGGGGCTATCGGAAGTGCAAAAACGCCGGTTCCCTATGTGACCGGCTTTTTTTTATTTAATTTAGTATTGTTAAAGTCCATTGAAATAAAAGGAGGAAATAATCATGGCAATTTTTACAGGTGCAGGTGTTGCAATTGTTACACCATTTCATGCAGACGGAAGTGTAAACTACGAGGCATTTAAAGAACAGATCGAACTTCAGATCGCCGGTTCCACCGATGCAATCATCGTATGCGGTACTACAGGTGAAGCTTCTACTTTATCACATGAGGAGCATTTGGATGTAATCCGTTACTGCGTAGAAGTAGTAAACAAACGTATCCCTGTTATTGCAGGTACAGGTTCAAACTGTACAGAAACAGCAATTTATCTTTCTCAGGAAGCAGAAAAGGCAGGAGTAGACGGTCTCTTACTCGTAACTCCTTACTATAATAAATGTACACAGAAAGGTTTATATGAACACTTTAAAATGATCGCAGATTCTGTAAAGGTTCCTGTTATTCTTTACAACATTCCAGGCAGAACCGGTGGTGTTTATATTCAGCCTGAAACAGTTGTAAACTTAGTAAAAGATGTAGAAAACATCGTAGGTGTAAAGGATGCAACAGGAGATATCTCAAAGGTTGCAAAACTGATGGCACTCGCAAAAGGAACTGTTGATGTATACAGCGGAAATGATGATCAGATCGTTCCAATCCTTTCACTCGGCGGAAAGGGTGTTATCTCTGTTCTTTCAAACGTAGCACCACAGCAGACACATGATATTTGTGCTAAATTCTTTGCAGGCGATGTAGACGGAAGCCGTCAGATCCAGTTAGATGCACTCGATGTAATCGACGGATTATTCTGTGAAGTAAATCCAATCCCTGTAAAGAAGGCTATGAACCTGATGGGATTAAATGCAGGTCCTATGAGAAGACCATTAACAGAAATGGAACCACAGAATGCTGCTAAATTGGAAAAAGCAATGAAGGAATTCGGAATTCTGTAAACAATCAAGGCAAAGGAATAGGAAAAATGACAAAAGTAATTATGCACGGATGCAACGGTAAAATGGGTCAGATGATTACCCAAATCGTTGCAGAAGATAAAGATATTGAAATCGTAGCAGGTGTAGATATTTCGGATCATATCGAAAATACATATCCTGTATTTAAAAGCATCACAGATTGTGATGTAGAGGCAGATGCCATTATCGACTTTTCAGCAGTCGGATGTATTGATGCATTACTGGATTACTGCGTAGAAAAGAAGGTTCCTGTTGTTTTGTGTACTACAGGTATGACACCGGAGCAGATTGAAAAGGCAAAAGCTTCTTCTGCTCAGGTAGCAGTCCTTAAGTCAGCAAACATGTCACTCGGAATCAACCTTTTACAAAAGCTTTTGCAGGATGCCACCAAGGTACTGGCGCAGGCGGGATTTGATATTGAAATCGTAGAAAAACATCATAATTTAAAGAAGGATGCACCAAGCGGTACTGCATTAGCACTCGCTGATTCAGTAAATGAAGCTTTGGACGAGCCATATGAATATGTATTTGACAGAAGTACTCGTTCACAGCAAAGACCGGTCAAGGAAATCGGTATTTCAGCAGTCAGAGGCGGAACCATCGTAGGTGACCACGATGTGATTTTTGCAGGAGAAGATGAAGTCATCACCTTCTCACACACTGCATATTCAAAGGCTGTATTTGCAAAGGGTGCTATTCAGGCAGCTAAATTCCTGAAGGGAAAAGCAGCCGGCATGTATGACATGAGTGATGTTATCGCAGCAAATACCCAGAAATAAAAGGGGTTAATGTATAGGAGGATTACCTTGGAGGATATGGAACTTAGGTATCTTCGTTCACTATCAAAGCAATATCCGAATATTGCACAGGCAGGTACGGAGATCATAAACTTACAGGCTATTTTAAATCTTCCGAAAGGAACCGAGCATTTCATGACGGATATTCACGGAGAATATGAACAGTTCAATCATGTGCTCAAAAACGGTTCCGGTTCAGTCAGACGTAAAATTGATGAAGAATTTGGTAATACTTTAAGTAGCAAGGACAAAAAGAGCCTTGCTACTTTGATTTATTATCCAAAGGAAAAATTGGAAATCGTCATGAACGAGGAAGACAACATAGAAGACTGGTACAAGATTACACTGTATCGCTTGGTACAGATTACAAAACGAGTGTCTTCAAAATATACCAGATCAAAAGTAAGAAAAGCCCTTCCGCAGGACTTTGCTTATATTATTGAAGAATTAATCACAGAAAAGGCTGAGATTCAGGACAAGGAAGGCTATTATAATGAAATCGTGCATACCATCATTCGTATCGGACGTGCACCGGAATTTATCGTGGCTTTATCAAAACTCATTCAGAGACTTGTTATCGATCATCTGCATATTGTCGGCGACATTTATGACAGAGGACCGGGACCGCATATTATTCTTCACACTCTGAGACATTATCACAGCGTGGATGTACAGTGGGGAAATCATGATATCGTATGGATGGGAGCGGCAGCAGGCAGCTTGGCTTGTATCGCAAATGTTATTCGTATGTCAGCCAGATACGGAAATCTGGATACTCTCGAGGAGGGCTACGGTATCAATTTGATACCTTTGGCTAACTTTGCTCTGGAAAAATATGCAGATACCGACTGTAGTGCTTTTTCTATCAAATACAACACAGATTACAACACCAAGGATCTGGGTATGGATATGAAAATGCATAAGGCAATTGCCATTATGCAGTTTAAACTGGAAGGTCAGCTGATTATGCGTCATCCGGAATTTGAAATGGATGATCGTTTGCTTTTGGACAAAATCGATTATGAAAATCAGACGATCAAGATTGGCGGTAAAATCTATCCGATGAAGGATATTGATTTCCCAACCGTTAATCCGAATAAACCATATGAGCTTACACTGGAAGAATCAGAGGTTATGGAGCGCCTGCGTCAGGCATTTGTCCGCTGCGACAAGCTGCAAAAGGACGTATCCTTCCTGTTTTCAAAGGGTGGACTTTATAAGGTATATAATTCAAATCTTTTATATCATGGCTGTGTACCAATGGATGAGGACGGCAATTTTCAGAGTGTCAATCTCTACGGAAAAGAGTACAAGGGAAAAGCTTTGTACGACGCACTGGACAACTATGCGAGAAAAGGATATTACGGAACGAGACATTCCAAGGATAAAGCCAAGGGCGAAGATATTCTGTGGTATATCTGGTCAGGTCCGAAATCGCCGGTATTTGGCAAGGACAAGATGACTACCTTTGAAAGATATTTTATCGAAGAGAAGGAAACACATACAGAAAAGAAGAATGCATATTACAGACTGTATGATGATGAAGCAATCATCGATAAGATTTTGACAGAATTTAATCTGGATACTACCAAATCGCATATCGTAAACGGTCATGTGCCGGTAGAACGTAAAAAAGGTGAATCACCAATCAAGTGCAATGGTAAATTATTTGTCATTGACGGCGGATTCTCCAAAGCATATCAGCATAAAACCGGAATCGCAGGTTATACCTTGGTAGTAAATTCCTACGGAATGCGACTGGTAAGTCATGAACCATTCGAATCTACTGAGGCAGCTGTACTAAAGGAACAGGATATTTTCTCGGATTCCATCATTGTCGAGACAGAGCATCAGAGACAGTGTATTGCCGATACCGATATCGGACAGGAGATTAAAGAAAGCATTCATCAGTTAGAGGAACTGTTGGAAGCTTACCGTGAAGGTGTTTTAGTAGAAAGAAGTGCATACGAATAAAAAGGAAGGGTACCTTTTGCTAAGTTAGCATAGGGTACCCTTTTTGTGTCTCGATTCGGTGCCGCAGAGACTTGTCGGCAATTCTTTCCTTATTGGTGGCCTGATTTCGAGAAACGTAGTCAAAACCAAGTAGTTAAATCATGTAGGTGAAATCAAGGACCTAAAATCATGGAGCCGGATACATAGAAGGTGTCGGTGAGGTTTTCTTGGTGATACTTCTTCCGGCCTGCCCGATATCTTCGGCCGCGTCACCTGCGCCGTTCAAGATATCTTTACCGGTCTGCCCGATATCTTCGGCCGCGTCACCTGCGTCGTCCAATACATCCTTACCGGCCTGCCCGATGTCCTCGGCCACATTACCTGCGCCGTCCAAGATATCTTCACCGGCCTGTCCGATATCTTCGGCCACATCACCCGCACCGTCCAATATATTTTCTCCGGTCTGTCCGATATCGTCAGCTACGTCACCTGCGCCGTCTAATGCATCTTCCCCAATATTGTTATCGTTTTGAACCATTTCATCTCGGGACGATTCATTGGCATTTCCGGATTCATCTGCCGGCTGGCCGTTTTTTGTATTGGTACAGGCGACCGTCAGATAGGCACTCAGACAGAGTACCAGAATAAATAGAAGTGACTTATTCATTTTCATAATCTCTTTCCTCCAAAATTTACTTGTATCAGAATATCTGATATGTAATAATGTAACCAATTGAGAAAAAACTATACGAGAAAGAGGATTTCTATGCAGTTCAGACCATGTATTGATATTCACAACGGAGAAGTAAAGCAGATTGTCGGATCGAGCTTAAATGACGAAAACAGTCAGGCAAAGGAGAATTTTGTCGCAAAAATGGATGCTGCGTTTTATGCGGATTTTTATCAGCAAAGAAACATCAGCGGCGGCCATGTCATTTTATTAAATAAAGAGGGCACTCCATATTTTGAGGCAACCAAAAAACAGGCGCTGTTAGCGCTTAAAACTTATCCAAAAGGACTTCAGATTGGCGGAGGAGTCAATGATCAGAATGCTGCCTTTTATTTAGATAAAGGGGCACAAAAGATTATCGTTACCTCCTTTGTATTTAGGGACGGACAAATTGACTATGAGAATCTGGAGAAACTGAAAAAGGAAGCCGGCAAAGATAATATCGTACTGGATTTAAGCTGTAAAAAATACGAAGACGGTTATTATGTTATGACTGATCGCTGGCAGAAAAAGACCGAGACCAAAGTAACAGTAGAGGGAATGAGAGCCCTGACAGAATACTGTGAAGAGTTTTTGATTCATGCTGTGGATGTAGAAGGAAAAGCAAACGGAATTGAAGAAGAGCTCGCAGCCATGCTCGGACAGGTGGACTTTGCTACTATGACATACGCCGGAGGAGTTCATAATTTTGATGATTTATGTAAACTAAAAGAGCTCGGAAACAATCGTGTCAATGTTACAATCGGAAGTGCATTAGACCTGTTTGGCGGAAATATGAAATTCACAGAAGTGTGTGATTATGTCAACCGATAGACAAAAATAATAGAAGCGTACAAAAAAACAGCCGGTCGATTGACCGGCTGTTTCTTTTAATCCGTTAAAACAACTGCACATTTAAAAAACTAAATCTCTAAAATTTATATTTCAAAAAAGGCACATCGAAAAACTGATTAAGAAGTTAAGAAACTCATTGCTTCTTATAACTTGGTTACGTTTACTGCCTGAGGACCTTTTTCGCCGTTAACTACTTCGAATTCAACTGCCTGGCCTTCTTCTAATGACTTGAAGCCTTCCATGTTAAGTCCTGAGTAGTGAACGAAAACGTCGTTGCCAGCTTCATCAGAAATGAAACCGTAACCCTTCTGGTTGTTAAACCACTTAACTGTACCTTTGTTCATTTTGGCTACCTCCAATAAAAAATGCGTATCAAATACCATCTCATGTATTCTCAACAATGTAAGAATAGCATAGGAAGTGCCAAAAGTAAACAATTTTTTGCATTCTGAGAGGGGATGTGATACCCTAATAAAAGGGGAAAAAATCAGATAGAAAAAACAGTGTTTCGGAAAGGATTTATATGAGCGGAACAGAACGTAGAAATGAGATTTTAAAGTTAATATCAGAAAGCAGTGAACCGGTTTCGGGCAGCAAACTGGCCAAACTTTTATCTGTCAGCAGACAGGTAGTGGTACAGGACATAGCACTGCTTCGCGCGGTAAATAAAAACATTCTGTCTACCAACAAGGGATATGTCATTTATCAGGAAGAGGAAGCCGCAGATCAGCTGATTCGAAAGACGATTCATGTACAGCATACAGATGATGAGATTTTAGATGAACTGTGTACGATTGTGGATTACGGCGGAAAGGTAATCGATGTGGTAGTAGAGCATGAAATTTACGGACAGATTACCTGTGATTTGATTATTACTTCCAGATTGGATGCAAAGACCTTTATCAACCAGTGTCAGGAATCGCAGGCTAAGGGACTGGGTACCTTAACAGACGGAAATCATTATCATACGATTGAAACCACCAGTCAGCAGGCAATGGATGAAATTGAGGATGCACTCCTTAAAAAGGGATATTTGATCAAAGAAGAGGAATAAAAAAATTTAATTTTAGGTGACAAGACAGTTGACATGACAGGTGTAAAGCTGTAAACTTAGCTATCGGTAAAGTAAATATTGCATAAGGAGGATATCTTTTATGAAAAAAGTAAAAGAAGTCTTAAACAAGATTTTTATTGATGGCTTAAGTGGAATGGCAACCGGATTGTTTGCTACCTTGATTATCGGAACGATTATTTCTCAGATTGGTAGTTTTATTCCGGGTGCAATCGGAACTTATTTATTTATGATGGGTAAAATTGCTTCCAGCATCACAGGCGCAGGTATCGGTGTCGGTGTAGCAGTGAAGTTTAAAGAAAGTCCGTTAGTAGTTATTTCAGCAGCAACAGCAGGTATGATGGGTGCTTTCGCAGGAAAGATTATCGCAGGCACTGTTTTAGTAGAAGGCGTAATCAATTATGCAGGTCCCGGTGAACCATTAGGTGCTTTCATCGCAGCAATCGTAGCTGTTTATGTAGGTCATTTAGTAAGCGGCAAGACCAAGGTAGATATCTTGATCACACCATTTGTCAGTATTGTAGCAGGTTCTGCAGTAGGTCTTATTTTAGGACCGCCTATTTCAAAGTTCATGACCTTCCTCGGACAGCTCGTAAACGTAAACGTAGAAGCTCATCCATTCTTTGGTGGTATCGCAGTATCTGTATTAATGGGTATTATCTTAACCCTTCCGATCAGTTCAGCTGCACTTGGAATTATTTTGAACCTCTCCGGTTTAGCTGCAGGAGCAGCAACCGTTGGATGCTGTGCAAACATGGTAGGTTTTGCAGTGGCTAGTTTTAGAGAAAACAAAGTGAACGGTTTACTGGCACAGGGACTGGGAACCAGTATGCTTCAGATTGGTAATATCGTGAAAAAGCCGATTATCTGGCTTCCGGCAATCATTACCAGTGCAATACTCGGACCTGTTTCTACTTTAGTATTCCATATGACAAATAATGCAACCGGTTCAGGAATGGGAACTGCAGGTTTAGTAGGACAGATTACAACCTATCAGACTATGACAGCAGACGCATCTCCTGCAGGAGTACTGGTAAAGATTATTCTGCTTCACTTTGTATTAACAGCTGTTCTTTCACTCATTATTTCAGAGGTTATGAGAAAAATGGGATGGATCAAAGACGGCGATATGAAGCTTGATGTTTAATATACATAGTGTTAGAAAATAAAGCCCATGTTCCACAAAAAAAGGAATCCGTTACGGATTCCTTTTTTTGCGTTATATACAAATATTATTTCATGCGGTTAAATACGAGTTCGTATCCGTCGTTACCGTAGGTTAAGGAACGATTGACACGGCTGATGGTTGCAGTAGAAGCACCTGTTTTTTCAGCAATTTCCAAATAGGTTTTCTTTTCTCTCAGCATAGATGCTACTTCAAATCTCTGTGAAAGAGATAACAACTCATTTACGGTACATAAATCTTCAAAGAATGAATAACATTCGTCTTTATCTTTTAAGGTAAGGATTGCCTCAAACAAATGATCTACAGAATCAGATTTCAGTTGTTTTACCATGGTTTTTCGTCTCCTTTGACACTGTTTAATCTATTTCACACTTTAATACTGTAAAATTTTAAAGTATTATT
>JAZUKG010000128.1:0-4965 GCA_045643145.1 Lachnospiraceae bacterium
ACCTTGAGTACCAGGTTATCTGTCAGTTCAACCATCTTTGGCCAGTCTTTGATGTTTGGTCCAAACTGGATTTCAACACTAGGATCAGCCACACCCTTTGAATCAAAGACACGGTTTTCATAAATCTTTGTATCAAAGTAGTATTTGTATGCTTCAAAGTTTCCTTCAAATTCAGTTGCAGGTGTTAATACACCCTTGTTTGCTGCTGTTGCTGCGATAGAACGAGCATCCATCAATGCAACAGAAGAAATCTGACCATTCTGAAGCTTTGAACCTTCACGGTTCGGGAAGTTACGTGTTGAATGACGAATACTGAATGCGTTGTTTGCAGGTGTATCTCCGGCACCAAAGCAAGGTCCGCAGAAAGCAGTCTTCATAACTGCACCTGTTTCCATGATAGTTGCAGCGCATCCGTTTTTAATCAGTTCCATATAAACAGGCATTGATGCAGGATATACAGAAAGTGTGAATCCGTCAGAACCGATATAACGGCCTTTTAAGATATCAGCTGCTGCACAGATGTTTTCAAATCCACCACCGGCACAACCTGCGATGATACCCTGATCTACCATAAATTTACCATTTACAACCTTGTCCTTGAGTGAATAAGGAACCTGTCCGTCAAGGCTGACAAGTGCTCTCTTTTCCACATCAGCGAGAATGTCTCCAAGGTTTGCATTTACTTCTTCGATTGTATATGTATTACTTGGATGGAATGGCATAGCGATCATTGGCTTGATTTCTGATAAGTCAATTTCGATCATTCCGTCGTAGTAAGTTACTTCACCAGGATTTAATTCCTTGTAATCAGCACTTCTGCCATGAATATCATAGAATTCCTTGATCTGATCATCTGTTTTCCAGATAGAAGAAAGACAAGTAGTTTCGGTTGTCATTACGTCAATACCGATACGGAAATCTGCTGACATAGAAGCTACACCAGGTCCTACGAATTCCATTACTTTATTTTTTACATATCCGTTTCCAAATACTGCTCCGATAATAGCCAGTGCCACATCCTGAGGACCCACACCCTTTCTAGGAGCACCTGTAAAGTAAACACCAACTACTCCAGGCATATTGATATCATATGTCTGAGAAAGAAGCTGTTTTACCAGCTCAGGTCCGCCTTCACCCATAGCCATGGTACCCAGAGCACCATAACGTGTATGAGAGTCAGAACCTAAAATCATTCTGCCGCCGCCTGCGAGCATTTCTCTGGCAAACTGATGAATAACTGCCTGATGAGGTGGAACATACACTCCGCCGTATTTCTTGGCACAGGTAAGACCAAACATGTGGTCATCTTCGTTGATGGTACCACCTACTGCACAAAGTGAGTTGTGGCAGTTGGTAAGAACATAAGGAATTGGGAATTTTTCAAGTCCTGAAGCTCTGGCTGTCTGGATGATACCAACGAAAGTAATATCATGGCTGGTAAGTTTATCAAATTTGATTTTTAACTTTTCCATATTACCAGATGTATTGTGTGATTCTAAAATACCATATGCAATGGTAGATTTCTGAGCGTCAGCTTTTGACACTTCTTTTCCGGTTTTGGCTTTTACAGCCATCACTGCTTCCGGGCCGTCAGGAATAATTTCTGTTCCGTTAACCAGGTAAGCTCCTCCTTCATATAATTTCATGGGGCTCCTCCTTTTCTCGTCTCGACTTTTGTCGGACTCATATATAATTTATTTGTATTGCATTTTTCATAGCCTACGGGTCAAATCCCATACGTGATATAGTGTATCATTATCATCTGAAAATAGCAATTATGAAGTCTTTAGAATAATTTCAAATGTTTTGGTATATGGATCCGGATTTTTGTACTGAATCAGACGTACTCTTCCGCCGTGCATTTCTACAATTTTACGTGTAATGGAGAGTCCCAGTCCTGTGCCTTTTCCGGTCGTACGCGATTTATCCCCCTGTACAAACGGGTCAAACAAATGCTTGGCGGTTTCTGTTTCAATTCTGACTCCGTCATCACTGATTTGAAACGACAGCTCATCCTTGTCCACCTTCTGAGTAATCCAGATTTTGGTTCCGTTCTTATTATGCCTGATAGCATTGGTTAAAATATTGTGAAAAGCACGCTCTAATTGCAATTTATCTACATTTAGCATAATGCTCTCTTCCGGAATGTCTAAATCCAGTTCCATATCTTTCGCTTCGAAATCCGCATAGGCATTTGCAATGCAGCCTCGAAACAGTTCACATACATCTTCCCGGGATTTGTGCAAAACAAAACCCTTGCTGTCGAGCTTTACATATTCAAACAGCAGTGTCACCATATCCACGGTCTGCATGGATTTTGAGCGAATCGCCTCCAAATATTCTGCTTCTTTTCCCTGCGGAACGGTTCCCTCTGCCAAAGCCTGTGAAAAACCGGCAATGGTCGTGATTGGCGTTTTAATATCATGTGCTACATCAGAAAGCAGCAAATTCTTTTGCTTTTCTGCTTCCTTTTGCTCACAAAATCTGTGATATTCCAGCTCCTTGACCTTTTTCGATACAGATACTGCAAATCGGATTCCTCCGATGAAATAAGGCAGCGTCCAAAGCACCAGCATAACCAGTAAACAGAGACATACAATCAGCAAATAGGTCGCCGACTGCCAGTCTGATACCGTCGTATTTTTCAGATCAATGTAATCATAAATGGAATTGTCCATCCTGACATGGAATACATTTTCCACAAATCGAAAGGCGCCGACAGAGATTCTCGGTGAAAAGAGTCTCGCAAAGAGGAGCTGAAGCATAATCCAGATTCCCTCTCTGACACCTGCATCATTCATGACATCCGCTCCGAGCATATGACTGAGCATCGGATTAAACACCTGTGAAAACAAAATGTTGTTAAAAAGCTGAATCACACCTATGATGACCAGGGTCTTTATGAACTTTTTTATAATAAAATTTTGTAGCTGTTTTTCATCAATCATGAATGTAAACAATCCCCAATCTTATTTTTCCATACGATATCCCAGTCCGCGAATGGTCTTGATATAATCCACCTCGCCGTCTGAAAGCTTTGCACGAAGCTTGCTGATACAAACCATGATATTGTTATCTGCGACAATGAATTCCTCGCCCCAGCCCTCTTCATAAATCTGCTGCTTGGTAAATACCTTGCCCGGATTTTCCATAAAGAGTCTTAAAATCTTGTATTCCACGCCTGTTAAATCAATCGGTGTCTCATCTCTGTATACAATACACTGTTCTGTATCCAGTCTTAAATTCTTTACCTGAAGGCTTTTTACCTCTGCGGCGCGGCTGCCGAGAGAGTAAAATCTTCGCATATTGGAATTGATTCTGGCCATGGCCTCTAACGGATTAAAAGGCTTTACGATATAATCATCTGCTCCTAAATCAAGGCCTAAAATTTTGTCCTCATCCTGTCCCTTTGCAGAGATCATGATAATCGGAATGTTGGTTTCATTTCGTATTTTCTGAATGACCTGATACCCGTTCATCTTTGGCATCATGACATCGAGAAGCAGCATATCAACCTGCTCACTTTCACATATTTTGAGTGCTTCTTCTCCGTTTTCGGCTTCAAATACCTGATAACCATCTTTTTCCATATAAATGCGAAGAAGCTGTCTGATTTGCATATCATCATCTGCAACTAAAACTGTATATGCCATATATTCCCCTACGACTTTCTGTTTGAATCCGGGATACTAGTTTCCCACCAACATTCATACTACCCTAATTAACGCAAATTGGCAACGGATTTAGCTCCGTTGCCAAGATTCATGCTCTATGTATTCTCGTAAAATTAGTCTTCCATGTATACGCCGCCGTTTAACTGTTCAAATAAAGCAGCTTCTGTCTGATATACATATGGATCTACGTAAAAGATTAAAAGGATACCACATGTAAGAATTCCTAAAAGTTCCCATCCGATGAAAGATAAGTCAAGAACGAATGCATTCCATTTCTGTCCATCCATGAGTTCTTTACTCTTTGCAAATGCTTCTTTTGTAGACATTTCAGGATTCTGTGCTAATAAGTAAACTACCATACGGTATTCATATCTTTTGATGATACCAGGGATGATGAAAAGTAAAGACCAAAGGAAAGTATATAAATCAACCAAGAACATAGTCTTTACGATATTTAAGTATCCATATTCAAAGCCGGCTCCGATTTCCTTTAAAGAGGCCTGTTCATTTAAGTTCTTGGCAAAGAATTTACGACATCCGAGCTGCAATGGATTTAATAAAAATGCCTGTAATGCAAATGCGATTGCCATAATCACTAATACGGCTACCAGTCCTGCTACAACAGCTACTGCAATTCCTTCTGCCGGCATTGCCTGAACATCTGATGCGATTGAATTTACGAGACTGTCAACAGAACCTGTGGCACCTTCCATAGCCTGGTTGAGGTTGGTGCTTGGCTGTCCTCCAAAAGGATTGCCGTTATTTCTGTTAGCGCTTGATGATCCGCCGCTTGATCCTCCCACTGCGATCATCAATACAAATGCTACTAATACGCATTTCCAATAGTTATTTTTGAAAGCCATTTTTGCTTTCTCTTTTAAATTAGCTCTACTCCACATTTTTTTGTCCTCCTTCATTCTCTTTCTATTTCATAATGTGTGTATATGAGTTTATTGTGTAAGTTCTTTTGTTATCTTACAGGTGTTACTATAAACCTCTTTTCTTAACACCAAACATAAAGAACCTTAACGTAACCTTAATTCTTATCTCGATTTTCTATCGAGATAGCCCGCTAAAACAGGGGTTTCACTTATGAAACCCCTGTTCTTGAATATTATTACAGTTTCTTAATCTTCATCTTGGATTTGAGCCATTTACGCTTCTTAAATTCACTCTTATATTGTTTATAGTACTTTGCAGGAACAATAAATACTGCATTCTCATTAAGATCAGCAAATGTTGTTTTCATCATATTAGGAACCTTTCCATAAAAAGTCACTTGTTTTAACTG
>JAZUKG010000129.1:0-30465 GCA_045643145.1 Lachnospiraceae bacterium
GTTTACCGCAGCCTTGTGGCGCAGGGCCTTATTATTTCTGAGTACTGTTAGCGGTTGCAAACCCTTTTTTGCGTGTATCTATAGTGGTCTGTAAATAGTTCCACACATTGGATTGTTTTGTTTTATTTGCGACAAAAACAAAGGTTAAACACTTCTTGGTTCCGTTTGCGTAAAAGTAATTGTTTTTCTGCCCGCTTTGTCCCTTGGGCCAGGGATAACTGGTACTCCATTCGCTTCCGTTGTAGAATAGCGGATCTTTATCTACCGATTCCCAATAAGCAACAAAATAAGCGGTGTATTTGTCGTGCTCTGTGGTATCTGCGTCTCTTCCGTCACCAATTCCGATAATGACCATATATGGATCATCACCGGCTGTTTCTCTGACTTTTTTTGCAAAGTTTGTGGTGACATCATAATCATTTTTTCTATTGTCCTTTGGATCCTTTTCGTACGCATAATAGTCGGCAAGTACAGATTGCGTTGCTTTCAGAAAGTTGTTCGCTTTGAGTACATCCTGACTTTCTCTGGCTCTATCAATATAGCCCAGTAATGCCGGTACCATAATTGCAGCCAGAATTGCCAAAATCACCAGTACTACAATCAATTCTACCAGGGTAAAACCTTTATTTTTTCTTTGTATATTCATATAATCACTTCCTTATATATTGTTATCGGTTTTTGGTTTGAAAAATAAATACAGGAGAGTGTATTGGAAAAAGGTTTTTATTTTTTTGTGAATATTATATATTTTGGGACTTTCATTTTATTGAAAATGCTGTAATATATTGGTGGAAAATCACTAAAAAAAGATTATAAATATGAAAAGAGAATAGATATATTCTATTTCTGAGTATTATCATACTGTTTAATACATTGATTCATGAGCGAAAAATGTCGATATAAAATATTATAGTATGTGCTAAAGGAGGGAATGCTGTGAAACAGGTTCTCAGAACGGAACGAAAATTTTTGCTAAATCCGGCAGAAGCAGCATATATCAGAGGTCGGTTAGAAGCCAGTCTTCACCGGGATTCCTATGCTGATGCAGAGGGATACTTAGTACGTTCCTTATACTTTGACAGTGTGGATAATCAGGATTTTTATGATAAACTCGGCGGCGAAGAATGCAGAAGAAAGATTCGATTGCGAGTATATGATCCAAAGGCTGATTTTGCATATCTGGAAATGAAACAAAAGCAAGGCGTGATACAGCAAAAGCGTTCTTTTCAGATTACAAAAGAAGAGGCAATGCAGATGATTCAGGGAGATTATTCGGGACTTCATCATTATAAAGATGTTTTTGTAGAAGAATGTTATACCCTGATGGAGTCCAGACTGTATCGGCCCAAGACCATTGTGCAGTATAAAAGGCTTCCTTTTGTGGTGGAAGCAAACAATACACGAATCACCATAGACAGCCGTGTGGAGGCAACCGAAAGCAGTTTTGATTTATTTTCTGAACATTTAAACCTAAATCCCATTGTGGATTATGGGAATGTGGTTCTGGAGGTAAAATATTCCGGTTTCCTGCTATCGTATGTACATGAAATACTGAATGTAGTAAACAAGAGCGAAACAAGTGTCAGTAAGTATGTGCTGGGAAGACAGCAGAGTTTGTTAACAGGCTTTTATTAATAAAGATATCAAATTGTAATCAAGGAGGATTTGAGAGATGAAACAGCAATTATTTGAACTTTTGAAAAATCAGGGAGATTTATCATGGGAAGGTATTGTCGTAAATATTTGTATGGCACTCCTTTTGGGTATGCTGATTTACCTGTCCTATACGATTTCTCACAGAGGTACGGTATACAGCCGTAAATTTAATGTATCGCTGGTAACACTGACTGTTCTGACAGCAACCGTTCTGACCGTCATCGGATACAATATTTCCTTATCCCTTGGTATGGTCGGTGCGCTTTCTATTATCCGTTTCCGTACTGCAGTAAAGGATTCCAGAGATACCGTTTATATCTTCTGGAGTATTATTGTCGGTATCTGCTGCGGTGTACAGAATTATTTTGTAGCTGCCATAGGTTCGACTGCAGTCTTTGTGCTTCTCTTTGTATTAGGCAGTATTCGTAGTGATCGCCGTGTACTTGTTATCATTCGTGGCGGCCGCGCTATTGAAAAAGAAGTGGAATCACTGGTGTTTAAGAGCTTTGACAGAAGAGCCATTCTTCGTGTGAAAAATACTTCAAAAACCAGCATGGAATATATTTTTGAAATCTCAGATAAAATTTATGAGGAAAGTCAGAAAAAGAATGCGGACCTCGTAAATGATTTTTACAAAATTAATGAAATGGAATACGTAAACTTTGTACTTCAGAATGATGATATTACCAACTAAAAGGTTTTGAAAAGGAAAAGATATAGGAAGGAGATGGAAATTACATGAGCAATAAAGCAATCGCGTTCTGGGCTTGTATTATTTGTCTGGCATTTTCTGTCTTTGTGCCTGTCTTTCTTCCGAAACAGGAGCAACATACCCGTTATCATCAGCATATCAGCGCCAAGCTGCGGCCGGAGGATGAGGTGGATGACGGCAGCTTTAATTCGCATTTACCGCTTCTTTTAATTGATACGGCAGAGGAAATACCGGGAACAGTTGCCATAGATCCGAAAACAGGTGACTACTTATTGGATGCAGATGGAAATATTCAGCACACCATGGCTGAAGACGGCGAGGAAACCATTCATGCAGATTTAAAAGTCATTGATCATCAGGACCGGATAAATCGTCCGACGGATGAGGCAGAAATCGCATCAGACATTGAAATCCGTGTACGAGGAAACTCATCGCGTGCCTTTGAAAAGAAAAATTATTATATCCGTTTAAAAACACCGGAGGGAATCGATCGAAATGAGCCAATGCTCGGAATGGATGCACATCATGAGTGGGCGCTTCATGGTCCGATTTTGGATAAGACTATGATTCGAAATTATATGTGGTACAACATTGCCGGTGAAATCATGGATTATGCTCCCAATGTTCGTTTTTGCGAAGTGATGATAAATGGGGAATATAATGGTCTTTATGTCCTGACAGAGACGATTACTGCCGGAAGTAAAGGCAGTCGTTTGCCGCTCACCCAGACCAAGGACGGGAATACCTTTAGCGGATATCTGCTCCGTATGGATCGAATTCGTCAGGAAAAAAAGGAATTAAATTCCTTTAGCGGATATACGATGAGAAGAAGACAGAAGATTGAAATCAAATATCCCGGAGAGGAAAATCTGACTCCGTTTATGGAGGAACAAATCAGGCAGGATTTTTCGGATTTTGAAAAGGCGATTTATTCATACGATTTTGACAGCCCAAAATGGGGATATCGCAGACTCATTGATTCCCAATCCTTTGCGGATTATTTTATTATCAATGAAATTACCAGTAATTATAATGCCGGATGGCTTTCTACATATATTTATAAATCGACTGTAGATAACCGATTCCGTATGTGTATCTGGGATTTTAACTCGTCCTGTGATAATTATCCGGATGAAACCCAGATTGGAGATTTGCAGCGTTTTGAGCTGGAGAGCGCCCTTTGGTATTTTATGCTGACCAAGGACGAGGACTTTATAAATGAGACAATCAATCGATACAAATCCTTGAGAAAACGATATCTTAGCAACGAGTATTTAGAGCAGTATATTGATGGCGTGGTTGCTTATCTCGGACCGGCGATTGATCGAAATTATGAGGTGTGGGGATATATGTTTGAACAGGAGTACGATATGCTTACGCCGACGGACAGAAATCCGCGTTCCTATGAGGAATCGATAGATGATTTGAAAAAATATTTGAGGGACAGAACGATGTGGATGGATGCAAACATCGATTCCCTGAGACAGTATTCGAATGCATCCAGAATCAAGAAGTTTAATGAAAAGGCGAATTAAAACGAGAGGTTTTTAATGAAACGATTTTTGATTATTTTGAGCATTGTCATAGTGCTGTATTTGGGAATTGATTATGCCTATTATCATGAAGGCTGGTATCTTCCTGTTCGCTTTTATCAGGATATTTCCGTAGATGCAAAGGTAATGGGAGATAAGATCTTTTTAAAGCAGGGCGACGAATCTGATATTTTCCAAATCAAAGGTGTGGATATGGGATCCGGAATTCCCGGAGAATGGTCTACAGATTTTGCAATCAGCAAGAAAACCTATCTCAGATGGTTCAAACTGATCCAGATGATGGGCGCAAATACCATCCGTATTTATACCGTACAAAATGCTGATTTTTACGAAGCATTTTATGAATACAATTCAAAACAGAAACAGCCCCTTTATTTAATTCAGGGAGTATGGGTAAATGACTATATCCAAAATTCTCATGTGGATGCATATGATGAGACTTTCTGGAAGGCTTTTCAAAAGGACTGTTACACCATGGTGAATGTCATTCACGGAAACTGTAAGCTGAAACTGGGTGAAATGGCCAGCTCCGGTTCGGGTAATTATCGAAAGGATATTTCTCCGTGGGTCATTGGCTATATCCTCGGTGTAGAGTGGGAAGATGTTACGGTTTCCTACACCAATGAAAAATTCAAGGATAATCTGTTTTTCAACAGCTATGAAGGTACCTATATGTATACCACAGAGGATGCTGAGCCGTTTGAGGCAATGCTGGCAAATGTGGGAGACCATTTGATGGAATATGAAACCAATCGATACAGACAGCAGCGTTTGATTGCTTTTTCGAATTGGCCGACCACAGATCCTTTTGATTATTCAGAGGAGATTAATCGCTTCTTTATGAAGTGTGCCAAGGTAGATGTGGAGCATATCAAAACGACCGACAAGGTATTATCCGGTCAGTTTGCATCCTACCATGTATATCCGTACTATCCGGATTATTTGAGTTATATGGATGAATGGGATAGCCTGGGTATTAAAAACGGGAAAGACTTTTTGACCGAGAATGGCAAGACCAATACCTACAGAGCATATCTTACGGCATTGACGCAGCATCATACCATGCCGGTAGTCATTTCGGAATTTGGCGTATCCACCGGGCGAGGAATGGCGCAGCGTGATCAGAATACCGGACGAAATCAGGGAAATATGTCGGAAAGCGGTCAGGGACAGGCAATCGTTGACTGTTATGAGGACATCATGGAATCCGGATGTGCCGGCTGTTGTATTTTTGCATGGCAGGACGAATGGTTCAAGAGAACCTGGAATACCATGTATGCGGTTGATTTAAAGTTTACTCCGTACTGGTCTGATTATCAGACTAATGAGCAGTATTTTGGACTCTTATCCTTTGACCCGGGGAAGAAAAAGAGTATTTGCTATGTCAATGGAGATGTTTCGGAATGGACCAGACAGGATGTACTCGATAGTCAGGATGATATGACTCTTTCCATGAAATATGATGAAAAATTTGTGTATTTCTATGTACATAAACCGGGACTTGATTTAGAAAAGGACGTCATTTACATACCTATTGATACGACGCCAAACAGCGGCAGCACCTGGTGTAAGGGAATCGAGCAAAAATTTGACAGACCGGTGGATTTTTTAATCACTATTAACGGCAAAGATAACAGCCGTATTCAGGTGCAGGAGTATTACGAGTCACTGCGTGCAAACTACTCCGAAAATGCCTATGGCTATAATACCTATTACAGGGAGTTTTTACCGACCTATAATTCTGCAAAGTTTGTAAATGTAGAAATGATTTTACAGATTCAAAAAACGGCTCAGATTATTGGTGACAGCGAAACAATCGTTGCAGAAACCTATGAGACCGGTAAACTGACTTATGGAAATGCAGATCCTAAAAGCGAGGATTTCAATTCTCTCGCAGATTTTATGGCTGACGGGGATAATCTGGAGATTAAGCTTCCGTGGCAGATTTTGAATTTTTCCAATCCGTCAGAGATGGAAATTCATGACGATTATTACAATGGCAATTACGGTGTGGATTATACTAAAATTGATCAAATGCATGTCGGAATCGGAAGTAAAGATACGAAAGGACCGATTCATTTAGCAACACTGCCTTTGGTTGGTTGGGGAAAGAATCCGACTTATCATGAACGTTTAAAGTCTTCTTATTACATGGTACAGGAGCTTTGGACGAATCAGGAAGGCAATTAAAAGACGCTGAGGATGCAACATTACGAGGAAAGGAGGACGCAGCATGAGTGTACAATTACTGGTATATATTTATCTGTTTGTATCTGTGAGTATGATTGTGTTTAACATTTGTCATGTATACTTATACAACAGCGATGATGGTACATACAGACGACGCAGTAAGTCGATTAATAAAATCGTGACAGATCAGATACTGGCAATAGAAAAAGGCGAATCCCTTTCTGAAAAACAGATACGAATGATAACCAGAAAATGCCGAAATATGTGGTTTTTGGATGCCTGGGATGACAGGGTGACTTTGCTGTCAAAGGATCACGAAAAAGCGGTGCAACAATATGTACTGATTATGACAGCTATGTTTCGTTCTCTTTCAGTCGATATGAAAAAGAAACCTCCGGTTCAGCAGGCGCACTTTGCCCATGTAATTTGGAAGTATTCGATTGCCAAAAATGATCCGGGCGGAATGATTATTTCATATATTCTTTCTCTGACGAGTTCTCCAAATCTTTACTGCAGAGAAAATGCCATGAAGGTGCTGTATGCGTATGGCAATGTTGACTATATATTGCAGGCACTGGATAAAATCGGATATGGCGATACCTTCCACAATGATAAACTGCTGGTAGACGGACTTTTGACCTTTAGCGGAGATCATGAGGAGCTTATGAGCAGACTTTTAGAGGAGTGCGAGTATCAAAATGATTTCCTTCAGCAGGTTATTTTAAACTATGTTCGTTTTCAGGGCGGAGAGTACAGAGATTATTTTTGGAACATCCTGCAAGATGAGGAAGAAGACGATGAAATTCGCTTTATAGCGATTCGATATTTTGCAAAGATTACGGATGAGCGAGCTGAAAAGTGGATAAAAAATGTGGCTCAGCATCCTCAGGATCAGAGATGGGAATATGCAGCGATTTCGGCAGGATCACTGGGAGCCTATCCGGGTGAGGAAACGGTCGGGATTTTGAAACAGTGTCTGTGTCACGGCAACTGGTATATTCGTTATAATGCAGCTCTGAGTCTGGAACGACTGAATATTTCGTCGCGTGAATTAGAGGATATTTTAGAGGGCGATGACAGATATGCCAGAGAAGTATTAGAGTATCGCATCAGGATGAGGCAATACGAAAAGGAAAGCAAGGAGGCGAAGAGATAAATGGCAACAGAAACGATGAAAACGATTCAGCTGATATTCGGAATAATCAATCTGTTCTTTATCACATATCTGATTGGATATTCCACCTTTTTGTTTCTTTCTTCGGTGACCGGAGCACTTACTTTATACAACAGAAGAAAAGAAATCCTCCTAAACAATGTATCAAACCAGGATGTTTATGTGCCTGTTACGATTATTGTACCGGCCTATAATGAAGAGGTAACGGTAGCGGATACTGTCAGGAGTTTGCTGAATTTAGATTATCAGCTGTATGAAATTGTAGTGGTAAATGATGGTTCCTCAGACGGTACGGCAAAGGCGCTGATTGAGGCTTTTGATATGAAGGAAATCGGGCGACCGATTCGCAGACGAATTGCCTGTCAGGATGTAGAAAGTATCTATGAATCCTTTGGTCAAAAGATTCCGTTGACTTTGATTAACAAAAAGAACGGCGGAAAAGCAGATGCCTTGAATATGGGAATCAATGCGTCTAATTATCCGTATTTTATTTGTATGGATGCGGACTCTATGCTGCAATATGATTCTTTGAGAGAAATTGTCAGACCGGTTATGGAAAATGAGCATGTGGTAGCCGTAGGCGGTGCTATCAGACCGGCAAACGGTGCGATTATTGATAAAGGATATGTGAAAAAATACCAGCTTCCAAAAAATATATTAGCCTGTATGCAGCTATTGGAATATGAACGTTCTTTCCTGGCTGCCAGAATTCTTTTGGATAAATTCAACGGTTCCATGATCATATCCGGTGCCTTTGGTCTGTTTCATAAAGAAACGGTGATTGAAGCAGGCGGTTACGATCCGACTACCATGGGAGAGGACATGGAGCTGGTAGTAAAGCTTCATGAATATTGTATATTGAATAAAAGACCGTATTCCATCCGATATGCAACCAATGCGATCTGCTGGTCACAGGTTCCGGAAAGACTGCGTGATTTGTGTAAACAGAGAAGACGCTGGCACAGAGGTCTGATTCAGTGTATGAAAACACACCGAATTATGATTGGTAAGCAGAACAATATTATGATTGGACTCGTATCCTATCCGTATTTTATGTTGTATGAGCTGTACTCACCGATTATTGAAATTATTGGTGTGTTATCGATGATAGGAGCATACTTTGTGGACTTGTTGAACGTTCCGTATATGATTATGTTCTTTATGATTTATGCCATTTTTGGAATGATTATGACACTGACATCATTCTTTTCCCGTATCCTTACCATTGACCTTACCATTTCCTTTGAGGACATGATGAAAGCCATCGGACTATGCTTTTTCGAGATTGTTATTCTGCGTTTTATTATGGTATTGGTACGTTTGTGGGCACTTCTCGGTATCAATAAGAAAAAGCAAAATCAGTGGGGAAGAATCAATCGTAGTGCATTAAATAAATAGATTAATAGATGAATCGCTCTGGAATTAACCCTTCAGCCGACGCTCTCGCTCCATGAGAAAATGTAGCGGTGCTAAACTCGAAAAGACCTCGTTAAGCACCGACAAATCTCAAGGCGGCTGAATTGTTAAATTACAGAGCGATTTTTATTTATATAGTTTATTTTCTGATAATGTTCATTCTGTATATCGCACTACATTGATCCTTCCAAGTAAGCCTTCACTTCGTCAAGGATACGCATCCCCTCGGCTCTGCCGATTTGATATACGCGTTCGAGCTCGTCAGGATTGCTTTCATTGGCTCTGACATTCAGAGCGTGAGGGGGTCTGATGACATAGATATTGCCTGCAGCTTCCTCTTTTTTGATATAATCGAGTGTTTCGTTATATCGGATATGTCTGTTTTCCAGAGCGTGATAGAGAGCAGGATGTTTGCGAAGGGCAACTTTTAACAGTGGTAATAATTTATTTTTTTCTTTTACAAAATCAAGGGGCTGAGTTAAAATGACTACATTTTTCTCGGCTCCTTTTTTCTGCATAAATCGAATCGGAATCGAATCTGCGGTTCCTCCGTCGGATAACTCCATGCCGCCAATGGATACGATTTTAGATACCATAGGCATAGAAGCAGAGGCTCTCATCCATTCGATGTCTTCTTCTTTTCCTTCCTTGCATAAATGATAGACAGGAAGTCCGTTTTTTGCATTGGTACATACGACATAAAACTGCATAGGATTGGCTGAAAATGTAGCACTGTCAAACGGATCTAAAACCAGCGGGATTTCGTGATAGGCAAACTGCTCATCATAAATATCACCGGTCTTTATATAGGATACAAAGCTTCCATAGCGTTTATCCTGACAAAAGTTTTTGTTGTAACGGATGGATCTGCCAATCTGCTGGGATTTGTAATTGCATCCAAAGACTGCTCCGGCGCTGACACCGACACCCATATCAAATTTGATGCCATCCTCCATAAAGATATCCAATACTCCGGCAGTAAAGAGACCACGCATGGCTCCGCCTTCTAATACCAATCCAGTTTTCATCTGTACTCCTCTTTTTCCTTATAATGATTTACTTTATATATCTGATATTCCATGATTTGTATATTAAATAGTTTGATAATCAAGATATTTTATTTCTCCATTATTATAGCACAACCCGGATTTCATGAAAGTATGCAATCATTAAAAATTCTTATTTTAATTCTTTTTTAATATATCCCTTGGCGGTTTGCGATGCAATTTTGGCATTGTAATAGATAAAGTACGGATCTCCGTAAATTACATTTGTTTTCTGAATAGACGGATTTGTGAAGGTATCCGTATGACTTTTCTTCCAATCAAAATCACCAATCAGATTGAACTCATTCGTATAATACCCCAGGATATGATATACCGGTAAATCCGGAGATAACGGAGTCTTTTCAACCTGCTTTGAATTGTCACAAAAGTTAATCAGTTCCTCAATCTTGTTTGCGCTAAAATAACGTTCTACAAACAGATTTTCCATCACGATTCGTTCCTCTTGATAATGCGTATTGTTGGTAAACACCGAATCATACAGGAAATAGAACATGTCCTTGCATCCGGTTACGTAAAGAAGCTGTGCAAAGCGGTAATCCTGTTTATATTGCTTGGCAGTAAATCTTTCATAAGCTCTGTCATAGGCACCGTTACCGGCAACCAGTCCTTTTCTGGTAGCAGAGGTATAAGCATCCATTCCGATGATAGCCTCTGTTTCTTCCGGATAGGTGTTGGCAAAATCCAGAGCGTAGATACCACTGATTTCATGCGGCATCAGGATATAAGGTCCTTCGATATTCAAAAGCTGGAGCCCTGTATAAATTTCTTCTGTGAAGTTTTCAATGGTTCTGGGCACATCTGTATCATCACTGAAACCGCTTCCGAAAAAGTCAAAAATGACTACTTTATGATCGGTAGCCAGCATATTGGCCAGTGGTTTCATGGTAGCAATCGGAGCAAAGTTGTTCACACCCGGCAAAAGTACGATGACATGGTCGCCTTCTCCTGTGACATAGGCTGCCATTTTGTCTCCGTGTATGGTCAGATACTGAATGTTTTGCTGCGCAATATATTCATCCAGATAGTGCTGCGAGTTTTGCTTTCTGTCCGCATTGATCATGATATAGCGAACAATCAAAATAGCCAGAATCACACCTATGATAATCAGATCTCTTTTCAAATGTTTTACAAAGGCCAGTGCCAAAATATCCTTTACCTTGATGACATAAAAGGTTGCGAGCTTTTTCAGCATAGATAAAAGCTTGGCGCAAATCAAAGATAAAATCAGTACTATGAGGGTCATCAGGAACACATTTTTGATATAAAATACAGGCCCGGTATGTTCTAAAAAGAAGCTATACCCCAGTCCCTGAACAAACAGTCCGTGGATTAAGTAAAACTCCAGCGTAATACTGCCCAAAGAAGTGAGCACTTTGTTGCCAATCTGAAGTTTCATTTGAATCAGCAGTGTAAACCAGACAAAAAAGAATGCTGCGAGAAGCTGAAGTAAAATCATACCCCAACGATACAAACCGTATGGCATGTATTCAAAGTTTTCCGGATACCGCTTGAAATAGTTTCCTAAAACGAGGAATACGACTGAAAAAACAGCGGATACGAAAGTTAGCAATAGATAATTCTTTTTGAAGAAACGGACGATTGTCTCCTCTTTTACACTGAATAAGATTCCGACAAAGAAAAGGGCAGCGGTGTTATACCAAAAATCGCCGTAAATCCAATAATCACAGGCAATGATATACAGCAGTATCAAGATACCGATGAGTGTAAGTGCTCTTTTTTCGCTTTTGCATTTTTTAAAGCTGAAATAAAAAATCAGATAAAAGAGTAAAATACAGTAAGCATACCAGCCATAGCTGTTTGACATAGGAAGTCCGCCCATGGTAAACGGCCACGGAAAGGCAATGACGTCATGTCCTTTGAGATGACGAGCTACCATATATAATATTTCTATGATCAGAGTGATGACAAAAATCGGAAGAACTCTTCTGGATAAAAATCCGTCTAAATAGTTTTCTTTCGTATGATAGCTTTTGTATAAGCCATAGCCGGAAAAGAAGAAAAACAGTCCGACAAAAAGGATGCCGACTGTCACAAACGGATCCAGTCCGTGTCTGATGTATTCTTTTGGAAGATAGTGAGCACAGGTTTTGAGCGCTATGTGATGAAGCATAATACATATCGCACTAAAGCCCTGCAATGCCTTGGTCTGGGACAGACTCAGAAAGTCTTCGTTCCAGGTGCCTTTTTTACAAGGCTTGGCCTGCCAGAACAATAGAAAAATGAGAATAGGATAACATAAATAAACCATAAAATAATCCTCTTTCAAAAAAAGATACTTCCTTTTCAGAAAGTATCTTTTTGTCATGTGTCATCTATGAAACTGTAAATTAGTATTTATCAGGTTCCGGATAATCTACTCCAAATGTTTCAACAGTTACTGTCTTCATCATCTGCTTTTCGATTGGTCTGTCGCTGTAATCTGTAGCGCAGGTAGCAATCTTGTTTACATTGTCCATACCTTCGGTTACCTTGCCGAATGCTGCATAGTCACCGTCCAGATGTGGGCTGGTTTTGTGCATGATAAAGAACTGGCTTCCTGCAGAGTTTGGCATCATAGAACGTGCCATAGAAAGGACACCTTCTGTATGCTTCAAGTCATTCTGATATCCGTTAGAAGCGAATTCTCCTCTGATCGAATAACCAGGGCCGCCCATACCTGTTCCGTCCGGACATCCGCCCTGAATCATGAAACCGTTAATTACGCGGTGAAAGATTAATCCGTCGTAATAACCCTTTTTAATTAAGCTGATAAAGTTGTTTACAGAAATCGGTGCGATTTCCGGATAAAGTTCTGCCTTGATGACATCACCATTTTCCATGGTAATGGTAACTACTGGATTTTGTGCCATTTATGTGCCTCCTTTTGTCATATCTTACTTTTTTTAGTGTAATCGAAATAAAACAAAAGGTAAAGGGTATGTTCTCGTGAAATGTATGGATTGGTAAATTTGCATAAAAGAAATCGATTAAGTAGAGATTATTACAACAAAAAGACTAAAATGTAATTGTTTTCATGTTAAGAGAATGTTATACTAAGCGTTATATAAAGGCATAATTTTGAGTTTATGTGAAATAAAAAATAAGATTATATTGACCACGGAGCAGACATTGACAAGGGACTATCGGAATTTACTTATTACAGATGAGATTCAAACTGCATATAAAGCAAAAGAAGAAGGAAAATATGTAGTTTTATCGCTCCCTGCCGATGGAGAATATTCCTATGAAGATTTTCCGTTTGTGCTTATGGATGCAAATGAGGTTACCACGGATTACCTGGACAAGCTGATTTTAAGATTTGAGGATAAGCCATGGCAGATTTTGGAAACAGAGCGCTGCAAAGTTCGTGAAATGTGCGAAGAGGATGTGGACAGACTGTATCAGATTTATGCACATCCTGAAGTGACTGCGTTTATGGAGCCGCTGTATGAGGACCCGGATCAGGAAAGAGCATATGTGACAGATTATAAAAAGTGTCACTATCGTTTTTATGAATTTGGTATGTGGGTTATCGAGGAAAAGGAAAGTGGTCAGATTATCGGCAGAGCCGGATTTGATATGACGGATTACAGTGAGAATCCGCAGCTTGGTTTTATGCTGACACAGACTTTGTGGAGACAGGGATATATGAAAGAAGTGTTAACCGCACTTTTGGAATATGCCCAAAAAGAGCTGTTGTTCACCGTGGTAGAAGCCAGGAGTCATATTCAAAATATTGCCAGTATTGAATTATTAAAAGGACTTGGATTCAATAGGATAGGGGAAAAAGATTACCATTATATTTTTTCAAAGAATTTGAATGAACTTGAAACCGAAAGTAGATAATCATTTTCGTTACATGGATCGTATTTATATTACAAGGAAGTTCGTACTATGGAAAAAATTATTTATTTTGATTATTGTGCATTAGCCGTTTTTGTCATATTAACCATATCTGTTTTAGCCAGAAGAATGACCAAGGGACGATTGAATCGTAATTACCTGGTCCTTTTGGGTGTTTGTGTTTTGTCGTCCTCTGCAGACGTACTCTGCATTTATTTGGACAATCAATTAGCAGGATATGTGGAGCTTTCTTATCTCTTTCATACCCTGTATCTGATTACTCACAACTTAAGTACTCTTTTATATGTTTATTATCTCATTACGCTAACGGATACCTGGCGTTCCTATCAGAGGATACATGGTGTCTTATTTTGGACCCCGTGGGGGATCAGTGTGGTGTGTCTGATTGTAAATCTGTTCTATCCGTTTGTCTTTCGAATTGAAGCAAACGGAGCATATGTTCGCGGACAATTCTTTTTCCTGTTATATGTATTTGCATTTAGCTATGTATTTGCCGGTTTCGTTATTTTAATGAAATATCGTCATTACTTTACTCTCAGAAAGTTTGCATCCCTGTTTTCTATTTTCCCGTTGATGCTGGGAGCTGTAATTTTTCAGGTATTCCATGCCAGTATTCCGGTAGAAATGTTTGCCAACGCTCTGAGTCTGATGTTTATTTCCATGATGATTCAAAGTCCGGAGGAGACCATGGACTTTGTGACAGGCTTTTCCAACCTGAGCAAGTATATGAACGACATGGAACTGGCATTTCGTAATCATAAGTACGAAAGAGTCATTATGTTAAATATCAAAAACTATGAAACCATTCGTACAATGATCGGTTACAGCGGATATACCAAGCTGATGAAGAGTCTGGCAGACCGAATCGAAAGTGTGAATCAAAAAGAAAATTCCGGCGCAGAATTATATAATCTGGGGGATGGTAAATTCCGTTGTATCATCGGACCGAGCTATTTTTCAAACTGCGATGCGACTGCAAAACGACTGTTTGAAGAACTGAGAGAACCGTTTCAGGTAAACGGACTGAGTGTGGAATTATCCACTGCAGTCTGTATTGCCAGAATTCCGCAGGATATCAGTGACTTAGAAGCACTCCTGGCATTTGGAAATGATTTATTCAATATCAAGACAAATGGAGGAGTACTGCATACAGAGGAGCTGTTTAAGGATAATCAGTATCATATTATTCGCCGAATTGATTACATTATTGATAATGCACTTCGCAATCATAATCTGGAGGTTTTCTATCAGCCTATTTATGATGTAAAAACCAAAACCTTCCGTTCGGCCGAAGCACTGCTTCGTCTGATTGATGATGAATACGGATTTGTACCTCCGGATGTTTTCATTCCCGCTGCAGAGCAAAACGGAACGATTCATCAGATCGGTAATTTTGTACTGGAAGAGGTATGCAAATTTATTGCCAGCCAGGAGTTTGTAAAGCTGGGAGTCGATTATATCGAAGTCAACCTGTCTGTAGTACAGTGTATGAATCCGGATTTGGCCGGTGATGTACTCAAGATTATGGAGAAATATAAAGTCAGACCGGATCAGATTAATCTGGAAATTACAGAAACTGCCGCTTCTTATTCGCAAAATACCATGATGGATAATATGGATAAACTGGCAAAAGAGGGTATTCAGTTCTCACTGGATGATTTTGGTACCGGATATTCCAATATGACCAGAATTGCTACTTTACCGTTCCAGCTGATTAAAATTGATAAGTCCCTGTCCAATCTGGATGAAAATGCCAGAATTCGTGTGGTTATCGAAAATATGATTCAGATGATCAAGGCAATGGATATGGAAATTGTAGTAGAGGGTGTAGAAACAGAAGAAATGGCAAAGACTTTTTCTAACCTGGAGTGCGAATACATTCAGGGATACTTCTTTTCGAAACCTCTTCGAAAGAAAGAATACATTCAATTTGTGTCAAATAAGAATGAAATGTTACAAAAAGCACGTAAATAGATAAAGAATTTTCGTCATTATACACAAAAAAGTCAAGAAAGTTTGTGTATTCTTAAAGGAACTAATTCGTGCGTCATGGGCGTACAAATGGTATAATATTGTATATTTATAGGTCAAAAAATAGCAAAAAGCAAAGGGGGACATTAGAATGTCAAAAATGGTCTATTTGTTTGAAGAAGGAAATGCAGATATGCGTAACCTTCTGGGTGGAAAAGGTGCGAACCTCGCAGAAATGACAAACTTGGGATTACCGATTCCACAGGGCTTTACTGTCACAACAGAAGCTTGTACTGATTACTACAATCAGGGACGTGCAATTTCAGATGACATTAAAGATCAGATTTTTGCAGCACTTGCAAAACTCGAAGAAAAACAGGGAAAGAAATTCGGAGATACGGAAAGCCCGCTTTTGGTTTCGGTTCGTTCCGGTGCCAGAGCTTCTATGCCGGGTATGATGGACACTATCTTAAATCTTGGTTTAAATGACGTTGCAGTTGAAGGCTTTGCTGCCAAGACAGGCAATCCGAGATTTGCTTATGATTCATATCGTCGTTTCATTCAGATGTTCAGTGATGTAGTTATGGAAGTTCCAAAATCATTATTTGAACGTGTACTTGATGAAATCAAGGAATCAAAGGGTGTTAAATTCGATATGGATTTAACCGCAGATGATTTAAAAGAAGTTATCGCGAAATTCAAATCTATTTATAAAGAAAAAATGGGAGAGGATTTCCCACAGGATCCAAAGGTTCAGCTTATGGAAGCTGTAAAAGCAGTATTCCGTTCTTGGGATAATGAAAGAGCTATCGTTTACAGACGTATGAACGATATCCCTGGTGATTGGGGAACCGCTGTTAACGTACAGGCCATGGTATTTGGTAACATGGGTGAAACATCAGGTACAGGTGTTGCATTTACTCGTAACCCTTCTACCGGTGCAAAGGGTATTTATGGTGAATACTTAATCAATGCACAGGGTGAAGACGTAGTTGCCGGTATTCGTACACCACAGCCTATTACAAAGTTAGAGGAAGATTTACCGGAAGCATACAAGCAGTTCATGGAAATCGCTATGAAGCTTGAAAATCACTATCGTGATATGCAGGATATGGAATTTACAATTGAAGAAGGAAAGCTCTTCTTCTTACAGACCAGAAACGGAAAGAGAACTGCTCAGGCAGCCCTTCAGATCGCTTGTGACCTGGTAGATGAAGGAATGATTACACCAAAAGAAGCAGTGACTCGTATTGAAGCTAAATCATTAGACCAGCTCTTACATCCAACCTTTGATCCGAATGCACTCAAGGCCGGAGAAGTAATCGGACAGGCTCTTCCTGCTTCACCGGGAGCAGCTGCAGGTAAGGTTTACTTTACAGCAGAAGAAGCAAAGGCTGCTCATGAAGATAAAGGCGAAAGAGTTATTCTCGTTCGTTTGGAAACATCACCGGAAGATATCGAAGGTATGCATGCTTCAGAAGGTATCTTAACCGTTCGAGGCGGTATGACCAGTCACGCAGCCGTAGTTGCTCGTGGTATGGGTACCTGCTGTGTATCAGGATGTGGCGAAATCGCTATTAATGAAGAAGAAAAGGTATTTGAACTTGGCGGACATGTATTCCATGAAGGAGATTACATTTCACTCGACGGTTCAACAGGAAAGATTTATCTCGGAGATATCAAGACAATGGAAGCTTCTGTAACAGGAAACTTCGGACGTATCATGGAATGGGCAGATGAATACAGAACTTTACAGGTACGTACCAATGCAGATACACCACAGGATGCTATGAATGCTGTTAAGTTTGGTGCAGAAGGTATCGGTCTTTGCCGTACAGAGCATATGTTCTTTGAACCGGATCGTATTCCAAAGATTCGTCAGATGATTTTAGCTCGTACACTGGAACAGAGAGAAAAAGCGCTTAACGCTTTGATTCCTTTCCAGAAGGGAGACTTCAAGGCATTATATGAAGTAATGGAAGGAAAACCGGTTACTATCCGTTTCTTAGATCCGCCACTTCATGAATTTGTACCAACAGATCCTGCTGATATCGATGACCTGGCAACAGAAATGATGATGACAGCAGAAGAAGTACAGGAAATATGTGATTCATTGCATGAATTTAACCCTATGATGGGTCATAGAGGATGTCGTCTGGCAGTTACTTATCCTGAAATTGCCAAGATGCAGACCAGAGCCGTAATGGAAGCAGCAATCGAAGTTAAGAATGAAAAGGGATACGATGTGGTACCTGAAATCATGATTCCGTTAGTAGGCGAAAAGAAAGAGCTTAAGTTTGTTAAGGATGTAGTAGTAGAAACTGCAGAAGCAGTAAAGAAGGAAAAAGGATCAGATATCGAATACCATATCGGTACTATGATTGAAATTCCTAGAGCCGCATTAACAGCAGACCAGATTGCAGAAGAAGCAGAATTCTTCTCATTCGGAACCAATGACTTGACACAGATGACCTTTGGTTTCTCTCGTGATGATGCCGGCAAGTTCCTCGGAGATTACTACAAGAACAAGATTTACGAATCAGATCCGTTTGCTCGTCTCGACCAGACCGGTGTTGGTCAGCTCGTTCAGATGGCAGCAGATAAGGGTAGAAAGACTCGTCCAAATATCAAGCTTGGTATCTGTGGTGAGCACGGCGGTGATCCATCATCAGTTGAGTTCTGTCATAAGGTAGGACTTACTTATGTATCATGTTCTCCATTCCGTGTTCCAATTGCCAGACTCGCTGCTGCGCAGGCTGCAATTAACAATTAATTTTTGAAATTTGGGGGACGTTCCTTTTATCACAAGGAGCGTCCCTTTGTCATGTTATCAAGGATGGTATTCTGATGCGGCAACAACTGAAAATATTGTAGATAAACTTGATGTAGAATGGTAAACAAAAGAAAGGTGAAAACTATGGAATATTTGTATTTGGGGTGCCTTCTCGTATCAATCGGTATGCTGGTGTGGTTAAGGATATTTGATGTCAGAAACAGTGTTACGCAATATCTGAATCTGATCATCGTCATAATTTCAAGTTTTGGGTATTACTTTTTAGTCATCTCGAGAACATTGGAAGAGGCTCTTTTTGCGCAGATAATCGGTTATGTGGGCGGAGTGTTTCTTCCGATGCTTTATTTCTTTTTGGTGCTGGAAATATGTCATTTCGAATTATCTAAATATATCAAAATCATACTGATTTTGTGCCAAGGGTGTATTTATGGTCTGGTGTGTACGATCGGAAGAAACGGGTTATTTTATAAAAGCGTGGAAATGCACACGAATAATGGCAGGGTAATATTAGATAAGGTTTATGGGCCGTTTCATGTATTAAGTGTGGGATCGATGTATCTGTATCTGCTTCTTTCTTTTGTAGTTGTCATATATTCCCTGACAAAAAAGAAAGCGGTGGACAGAAAAAATGCGATTACGCTTCTGCTTCTCATGGCAATCGCAATAGGGGTATATGCTATGGAACGGGCACTTGGCCTTAACTATACCATTATTCCGCTCGCATTTGATCTGCTTATGCTGGGTGCACTGATTCCGATTTATGATTCCAATCTTTTTACGGTGTATGAAAATGAGCTCATTATTAATGAGCAGCTGGGTAAAGTGGGCTTTTTGACATTTGATACAAAGAAGGTATATAAAGGCTGCGACAAAGATATGGAAAAAATGTTTCCGGAGCTGTCGCAATACAGCTTGGGTCAGACCATTAAAAATTGCAGTCAGGATCTGCAAAGATTAATTGGTATGATTGATGGCATCGAACAAAACAACGATTCTGCTTCTACAGAACATGGTCATCTTGAGATAAAGGCATTTATGGTAGATGACAGATGTTATGATGGTATGATTCATACACTTACCAATCTTTTTGGATATCCAAAGGGATATACGATAGAACTTTGGGACAATACAGAGCATTATAAATCCTTGGCACTGAAGGAACGATACAATGAGGAACTGGCCAAGGAAGTAAAAGAAAAAACCAAACGAATTACGAGCATTCAGGAAAAAATCATATTGGGAATGGCTCAGATGGTAGAATCAAGAGATCTCAGTACCGGCGGACATATTAAGAGAACCAGTGATGTGGTAAGGATATTTGCAAAAAAATTAGTGGGCACTAATTTTGGTCTGGATCCGGAGTTTCTGAATCTCGTAATACGAAGTGCTCCAATGCATGACCTGGGAAAAATCGGGGTTGATGATGCTGTGCTTAGGAAACAGGCAAAATTTACTCCCGAAGAATATGAGAAAATGAAGCAGCATTCAGAAATAGGTTATCATATGGTAAGTGAGATTTTGTCGGGCGTAGAAGAATCCGATTTTGTTCGCGTGGCAGAAAATGTCGCACATTATCATCATGAAAAAATCGACGGTACAGGATATCCGCATGGATTAAGGGGAGAAGAGATTCCTATAGAAGCCAGAATCATGGCACTGGCAGATGTATTTGATGCACTCGTTTCAAAAAGATGTTATAAAGATGCCTTTTCCTATGAAAAAGCGTATGAAATTATTGAAAAAGATGCCGGCACACATTTTGATAAGCAGTTGGCAGAAGTTTTTTTATCGTGTAAAATGGAACTTGAAAAATATTACAATGCCAGTGAAAAGTAATAAGTTCACAGAGAATATAGGATTTAAGAGATGACACTTCAACAATTATTATACAGTGTAAAAATCGCAGAAACACAGTCCATGAATAAAGCGGCTGCAGAGCTTTTTATATCGCAGCCGGCATTATCAAATGCGATTCATGAGCTGGAGGAAGAATTGGATATTGAAATTTTTATTCGTAGTCAGCGTGGTGTTATCGTGACCACTGAGGGTGAGAACTTTTTGAGCTACGCGAGACATATTGTGGAAATGAGCAATATGTTAAAGGATCGATATACCTCAGATGAAATCAAAACGAATAAATTCAGTGTTTCTATGCAGCATTATTCCTTTGCCGTTGAGGCCTTTATGACCTTGGCCAAGGAATTTAAGCTCCTCGATTATGAGCTGGCGGTACACGAAACCAAGACCGCAGAGGTCATTGAAAATGTTGAGAAATTCCGCAGCGAACTGGGAATCATTTATCAGCATGAGTTTAATAAAAAGGCACTGGACAAGATCTTATCGGACAAAGAGCTGGAGTTTATACCGCTTTTTGACTGCGATGTATATGTATACATGAGCGCAGATCATCCATTAGCTAAAAACAGCTGCATTACCTTTGAACAGCTCGAGGATTATCCGTGTTTGTCCTTTGAACAGGGCGATAACAATTCCTTTTATTATGCAGAGGAAATGTTCCCGATGCAAAAGTACAAACGCATAATCAAGGCAGATGACAGAGCGACTATGCTGAATCTCATGACCGGTGTACAGGGCTTTACCCTTTGTTCCGGTATCATCTGTGAAAAGCTAAACGGGGACGGCTATACGGCCATTGCTTTAGATACCACAGAGAAAATGACCATCGGTTATATCAAAAGAAAAAAGATGCCGCTCAGTAAATTGGGAGAAAGATACATCTCTATATTAAAAAGATACGAACCAAAATAAAAATCATGTGAAACTAAAAGAGTCAGAATGACAATCGAACTTGTCTTTTGGCTCTTTTATTATAATCATAACTTATAACTAAACATAAAATTAATGTATTTTTCTATTCTGACTCCATATGTTACTATTCATACATAACCTATAAAAATACTAGGAGATAAAATGAATCATAGGAAGGAAACAGAAAAAATGGAGTTAGAATTTGCTACGCGATGTATTTACGGGGATAGAAATCAAACAGATGTGGATAAAACCGGATCAATCAGCTTTCCGATTTATCAGACGGCCACTTATGCACATCCTGAGGTGGGTCAAAGCACAGGGTTTGACTACAGCAGACTGCAAAACCCGACCAGAGAACAGTTAGAAAAGGTGGTTGCCAGTTTAGAAAAGGGAATTGATGCATTGGCATTTAGCAGCGGAATGGCTGCGATTACTGCCTTTATGGAAATTTTCAAGCCGGGAGATCATATCATCACAGATGCCGATCTTTACGGAGGAAGCATTCGTTTATTTGATCATATCAGCAGTAAAAACGGACTTTTGTTTTCTCGTGTGAATCTGGTAAAAGAGAATGCCGAGGATTATATTACCCCGGAGACCAAGGCTATCTTTTTGGAAACTCCGACCAATCCTATGATGAATGTTATTGATATACGTAAACAGGCAAAAATCGCAAAAGAGCATGGTCTTTTGCTGATTGTGGATAATACTTTTTTATCACCATACTTTCAGAATCCGTTAGAGCTCGGTGCAGATGTGGTTATTCACAGCGGTACAAAATATCTGGGAGGCCACAACGATACGCTTTCCGGATTTATCGTAACAAACAGTGAGGAAATATCAGAAAAACTCAGATTTATTATCAAGACGGTCGGTTCCGGTTTGTCACCGTTTGACAGCTGGCTGATTCTCAGAGGAATCAAAACACTTCCGATTCGTATGGAAAGAGCACAGGAAAATGCACAGGCGATTGTAGAGTATCTGCTCTCAGAGCCCAAGGTAAAGAATGTGTATTATCCGGGTATTGAAGGCAGTCAGGGATATGAAATTTGTAAAAGCCAGGCGAGAGGATTTGGCGCAATGTTAACCTTTGAGGTAGAAAGCAGCGCCCTCGCAAAACACATTTTAAAGCATACCAAGCTGATTCCTTTTGCAGAAAGTCTTGGCGGAGTAGAGACACTACTCACCTATCCCTGTACGCAGACTCATGCGGATGTACCGGAAGAAGTACGTATTGCAAATGGTCTGACAGATTGCGTTTTACGTCTGTCAGCAGGAATTGAGGACAGCAAGGACTTAATCTTTGACTTAAAGGAAGCCATTGATTCGTATGATGGTTACAAGGGATTATATATTTAGTAAAACTCATAAAGAGGTGTGTAGTATGACAGAACGTAATATTGATTTTGATCAGCAAATAGACAGAAAAAATACCAATTGTTTAAAATATGACTTTGCCGTAAGGAGAGGTAAGCCAGCGGATGTTTTGCCGCTCTGGGTAGCTGATATGGATTTTAAAACCTCGAGTCTGATTTTAGACGAGATTCAAAAACGCTGCGAACATGGTATCTTTGGATATACAGAAACTCTGGAAAGCTATTATGAAGCAGTGGCTTCCTGGCTTAAAAAGCATCATTCTCTGGAGATTAAACCAAACTGGGTTGTCAAGACTCCGGGGGTAGTGTTTGCTCTGGCTATGGCAGTCAAGGCGTATACCGAGCCGGGTGACAGCATACTGATTCAGCAGCCGGTATATTATCCGTTTACTGAGGTGATTGAGGACAATCGTCGAAACGTAGTCAGCAGTGACCTGGTATTGGCATCAAACGGTAAATATCAGATTGATTTTGAGGATTTTGAGAAAAAGATAGTCGATCATAAAATCAAGCTTTTCCTGTTCTGCAGTCCGCACAATCCGGTAGGACGTGTTTGGACAGTCGATGAATTAAAGCGCATTGCAGACATTTGTGTCAGACATCAGGTGGTTGTATTAAGCGACGAAATTCATGAGGATTTTACCTTTGAAGGCTTTACACATACGCCGCTTCTTAATGTGGATGAGCGTATTGCAAAGCGTTGTATTACTGCAACCTCTCCTGCCAAAACCTTTAACCTGGCAGGGCTTCAGATTTCCAATATCCTGATTCCGGATGCAAACCTTAGACATGCTTTTAAAAAGGAAATCGCAGCAGCCGGTTACAGTCAGCTAAATACCATGGGTATCGTAGCCTGTGAAGCAGCTTATCGATACGGCGAAACCTGGTATGAGGAATTGAAAAAATATCTGAATTCCAATTTGGAATTTGTCAGAGAATATTTAAAGACAGAGCTGCCGCAGATTAAACTGATAGAACCGGAAGGAACCTATTTAATCTGGCTGGATTTCCGTGCATTGGGGCTCAGTGAACAGGAAAGAGAGGATTTGATCGTCAATAAAGCCAAGCTTTGGCTGGACAGTGGTGCCATTTTCGGTACAGTCGGAGAGGGCTTTGAGAGAATAAACATCGCGACAAACCGTGCGACATTAAAAGAGGCATTGGATCGTATAAAAGACTGCATTTAGCAGTCTTTTTTTACGGAACATGACCTGTGTAAAAAAAGCTTTGCAAATATATGAAATAAATAATATAGTAAAGGGCAGTGGTAGTTTTGGTAGGAGGAGAAAATCTTGACAAAGAATCAGACAGAAAAGCTTTTAGAAATCAATCAGTTAAAGACCTGGTATACAAAGGACAAAATAGTTTTGGATCAGTTTTCGCTGGAATTGAACCAGAATGAAGTTGTGGGGCTGATTGGTCTGAACGGAGCGGGAAAATCTACCTTTTTAAAGGTATTATCCGGATTGCTGGAATCTTTTCAGGCAGATTCTTTCGCATATTTGGGAAAACAGATAAAACCGAGAGATCCGAAATTTAAAGAGAAACGCTATACGGTATTTGCTGAGGATGAATCTTTTCAGTATTTTACTTTCCGTGAATATATTTCCTATGTGTTTTCGGCATATAAAAAAGAGCTTCCGGATATCAGCAACCTGATAGAAGGCTTTCATTTTGAAGCGTATACAGATAAACTGCTCAAGGATTTATCTACGGGAAACAAGAAAAAGGCATTTTTGATTACCGCATTTGCATTAAAGCCGGAGCTTCTTTTATTGGATGAGCCTGTAAACGGATTGGATTTTCAAAGTACAGAATATTTGTATCAGCTGATCGGAGGATACAAGGAGTATGGAACATTGCTTTTTTCTTCCCATATTTTAGAGAGTATCACTCTGACTTCAGACAGGGTTTTCGTTTTAGAGCAGGGAAAGATTTCACGTACCTTTGAAAAGGGACAAATCGATGCTACGCAGATCAGGGAGGCTTTAAGCTATGATGACTAAAGCCTTTGGCAAGAAACTGTTTGGCGCCGGATATGAAAAACTTTTTAGAACTGTGATTATCAATATCGTGGTCTTTTGCGGTTTAAAGGGAGCGGAAATTCATCTTAACGTCGCCCCGTTTATTACGTATTTGATGACAACGCTTCTGACATTTAATGAAATGCATCAGGCTCTTTCTTCTGATGATAATTCGCAGAATATGAAGAATTTGATTATGATGCCGTTTGACAATCATAAGTTTATTTTGACATATGTCCTGAGTCTGGGTCTGTATACATTTATCAGCCGAACTATGATGATATTAGCAGTTGTTTTTGCTGTGTCAAATCCGGAGATTGTCATCGTGGTAAATGCGATTCTTTGTGCAGTCAATGCGACTGTGTTAACGGCTGTCATTTTCTCACGAAAAAAAATCAGAATACCGGCTGTGATATGGTTTGTTTTTGTTTTTGCACTAAACTTTGTTTACGGGACTACATACTATTACAGCGCAGTTTTGTTTGTCGGCATCGTACTTGGTTTTATGATGCTTCTAAAAGCAAATGCGTATGATTTTTATATAGGAGAGGGCAAGAAAAATCAGGCAGTAAAAAGCAGAAAGAATGCCGGTGTCTGGGTATATCTTTTCCGTTATATAAAGACTCATAAAAATTATATGACAAATACTCTGTGTATTTGGGCAGTGGCAGCAGCCTATCCGGCGATATTAAAAGGCACATTTGGGGCAGATTCTGAATTGTTGGGATACGCTTTGCCTATGGGTTTTGCTATTGTCAGTATGAATACTCCGCTCGGAGTTTTGCTATCCTGTGACAGATCACTTGAGCAGGCTATTCGTTTTCTGCCGGGACAAAAGAGGCGTTTTTGCCTGCCGTATTGCGGTTTTATTTTCACCAGCTTTCTGATTGCAGAAACTATTTATCTGATGAGCTGTCAGCTGCAGCTGGGAAATGTTAGCAGGGAACTTTTGCTTTCAGCAGTACTATTAGCAGCGCAGGGAGCTATCTTTTCCGTTCTTTTGGAATGGTTTTTCCCGATTCGAGGCTGGAAAATTGAAAATGATTTATGGCATCATCCCAGAAAATATATCATACCGGCATGCATTCTGGTACTTTCCGGCGTGGTAGGTCTCGTACCGATGGCAGTCTATGTATTTGGAGCTGTATTGACAGCAGAATGTTTGTATCTTTTGTATGTCACCAGAGAATGAAAGATTAAATAGAAAAATAAGATAATAATGGAAGAAATAGTAATAAAAAAAGCAAATCAACAGGATTTTGCTCAAATTCGAAGTTTTTATGATTATGTAATTGATGAAACCACAGGCATGGATCAATATGCAAAGTGGAAAAAAGAATTTCATCCGCAGAATGATACCATACGAGGTTACATTGCAGATGAGGATATGTATATGTGTTTTCAAAGTGATGAACTGATTGGTGTTATGGCGCTGGCTTTTTATCAGGATGAAGAGTATCAGGAAATTGAATGGAAAGAAAGCGCCGGTAAAGACGAAATTGCTACTTTGCATATTTTTGCAGTTTCGCCAAAGCTTCAGGGAAAAGGATATGGAAAGAAGCTGTTGAACCTGGCAATTGATATGGCAAGAGAAAAAGGAACAAAGGTATTTCGTCTGGATTCTCTGTCTTCCAATATCCCGTCTATTCACCTGTATGAAAGTGTGGGCTTTCAGCTAAGAGGAAAGCAAAATTTGTACACGGATAATGCCGGTTTTGTGGATTTTTGTTATTTTGAAAAAGGTTTATAATTTGACTTTCATAAAAGCTTGTGTTAAAACATATGTTGACAATTAAATATATAAATATAAGGTGTCGAAGGAATCAGATATTTTGATTTGCTTCGGTGAAAAGGGAAACAGGTGAAAGTCCTGTACGAACTCGTCACCGTGATATGGAGCCAATTCCGATACATCACTGGGAAAGCAAATGCAGACCCGGGAAGATGGATGAGGCGTTGAAGTTAAGCCGGGAGACCTGCCTTGTATTTGTACATAAGACCACGAGTAACTGGTTGTACGCGATTAGATATGGAGGAGTTCTATATCTTTGTTTGTGTGCATTCCCTTTGCTTTTTGGCAAAGGGTTTTTTATTTGTGGAAAATTCATGCATTTTAAGGAGGACTAGTTATTATGAAAAAGAAAGTAGTATCCATTTTACTCGCAACAGTTATGACAGCGACTATCGTTTGTGGTTGTGGTAACAGCACAGCTGTGACCGAAACAGAGTCACCTGCTGTAGAAGAAGCAGTAGAAGAAACTGCAGAGGCTGAGAATGCCGAGGAAACAGAAGAGGCTGAGGAAGCTGAAACAGAAGAAGCAGAAACAGTGGATGAAGCAGATGCAGATCAGGCAGCAGCTGATGAAGTAGCAGCTCTTATTGATGCCATCTATGTACAGACCAGAACTGCAGATACAGATCAGCAGTGTATCGATGCCAAGAACGCATGGGATGCTTTAACAGACGCACAAAAGGAATTAGTAGAAGGTGAAGAAGCAGATCCTGACTATTTCGGACGTGATACCGGTGATGCTTCTTTAGATGATGCATTAAACCAGGATGAAATCGGTGAAAATGAAATCCTCGTTGTAAGCTTTGGTACATCCTTCAATGACAGCCGTGCCAAGGATATCAAGGGAATTGAAGATGCGTTAAAGGAAAGCTATCCGGACTGGTCAGTACGTCGTGCTTTTACAGCTCAGATTATTATCAATCATGTTCAGGCTAGAGACGGAGAAGCTATTGACAATGTAGAACAGGCTTTAGACCGTGCGGTAGCAAATGGTGTAAAGAAGCTCGTAGTTCAGCCAACACATCTGATGCATGGTGCTGAATACGACGAAATGAAGGAAGTTTTAGATTCCTATGCAGACAAGTTTGAAAGTGTTGCAATCGCTGAGCCGTTACTCGGTGAAGTTGGTGCAGATGCAACAGTAGTAAATGAGGACAAGAAGGCAGTTGCACAGGCAGTTGTAGCTGAAGCATTAGCAGATGCTAACTATGATTCAATCGAAGCAGCAGGTGAAGACGGAACTGCATTTGTATTTATGGGTCACGGAACTTCCCATACAGCAAAGGTTTCTTATTCTCAGATGCAGACACAGATGAATGATCTTGATTACAAGAATGTTTTCATCGGAACTGTAGAAGGCGAACCGGAAGAAACTGCGTGTGAAAATGTCATTGAGGCAGCCAGTGCAGCCGGTTATAAAAAAGTAATTCTTCGTCCGCTTATGGTTGTAGCAGGTGATCATGCCAACAACGATATGGCAGGAGAGGATGAGGATTCTTGGAAGTCTATGTTTGAAGCATCAGGAAAGTTTGATTCTGTTGATGCTCAGATTTCAGGACTGGGAAGAATCAAAGCTGTTCAGCAGCTTTATATTGATCATACAGGAAAGGCAATGGAATAATAATTTATGAAAAACAAAAACAGAATATCTTTTTGGTTAGTCCTGACATTATGTTTTGGACTCATTCTCTCAGGATGCGGTAATCAAGCTGCCGTAGTAGAAGATGCTGCCGGCGAAGAAAGCATAGCAGAAAGTCAGCAGGAAGCAGAGGAAACAGTAGCAGAAGAAGCGCAGGATTCTGAGGAAGAAGATGTCGCCAATGAGCAGGCAGAAAATGTTGCAGATAATGCGACAATCGCTCTGGATGACGGTGTATACCTTGCAGACTTTAATACAGACAGCACTATGTTTCATGTAAATGAAACCTGTGACGGAAAAGGTATTCTGACTGTAAAAGACGGTCAGGCGAGCATTCATATCGTTTTAGTTTCAAAAAATATCATAAACCTTTATGAAGGTTTGGCTGAGGATGCCGAGAAAGACGGGGCAGTTCTTTTACAGCCTACAGTAGAAGCAGTTACTTATGAGGACGGACTGGAAGAAGAGGTCAATGCGTTTGATGTTTCGGTTCCGTATTTAGATCAGGAATTTGACCTGGCTCTTATCGGTACCAAGGGCGTTTGGTATGACCACAAGGTTTCGGTATCAAATCCGGAGAGCTATACAGAAGACGGCGAAGCAGAAGCTGAAAGCGATGAAGTATATGCGACCGAAAATGAAACCGTTTTACTCACTCTCGAGGGAGGAAGCGGTAAGGCGACAGTAGAATCACCGGCAGTGATTAAAGATATAGACGGTATGAAGTATGTGGTTATCGTATGGAGCAGTCCGAATTATGATTATATGCTTTTAGACGGTATCAAATATCTTCCGGTAAATGAAGAAGGAAACTCAACCTTTGAACTTCCGATTTCAGATACGGACGGTGTGCTTAACGTAATCGCAGATACAGTAGCTATGAGTAAGCCTCATGAAATTGAATATACGTTAACACTAAAGTCAAACAATTAAGAAAAGGTAAATGTCTACGGCCCATAGGGGCTGTAGACTTTTTTGAGTTATATGGGAAAAAATAAAATCAGAGCAATATTGTTTTGTATGCTTCTTTTGACTACGATTTTGTGCGGCTGTACTACGCAAAAGGAATCGAAATCATTGGACTTAGAGGCAGAGAAACTGAAGATTCAGACAGAACAAACAGAAGGCAGGGAAGAAGGCAAAGAAGGGCAAGAAATCGGCGAGATGGAGCTTGCGTATGCGACGCAGTTTTCTGTGAAATATTACGAAGAGGGCTATGCCGAAATCTTGGTAGCCGACGGGAATTCGTATATTTGTGTACCGGAGGGAAAGGAAGATAAGTCGTTTGATGTTCCAAATCCTGTCTATATCCATATGCCTTGTGACAATATTTATCTGGCAGCCAGCTCTGCGATGGATTTGTTTCGGGAGCTTGACGGGTTAAGCAATATCAAGGCTTGTTCTACCCGGGAAGAAGACTATTCTATGGAGGAAATACAGAAATTGATTCGGGAGGATGTGATTACCTATGTAGGAAAATACAGCGCTCCGGATTATGAGAGACTTCTTCAAAACGGTACGGACCTGGCCGTTGAATCTACGATGATTTATCACAGCCCCAAAATTAAAGAGGAGCTAACACAGCTGGGAATTCCTGTTTTTGTAGAGCGCTCCAGCTACGAAGAGCATCCGCTCGGAAGACTGGAGTGGATCAAGCTTTACGGTCTGTTACTGGGAAAAGAAGAGCTGGCAAAGCAGATTTTTGATACGCAGATCGGGTATGTAAATGACATCATTCAAAAGCAGGAAGAGGTAGCTCAGATAGGCGAGAAACCCCAGGTAGTCTTTTTTTACATTTCCGGTAACGGTTATGTCAATGTCCGAAAGCCGGGAGATTATGTATCGAAAATGATAGAGATAGCCGGCGGAGAATATGCACTGGAAAGTCTCAAGATAGAAGAAGAGAATGCTTTATCGACAGTGAATATCTCGTGGGAAGATTTTTATATGTATGCAAAGAATGCAGATATATTAATCTATAACGGAACCATTGACGGAGGCGTGCCTTCGGTAGATGCTTTGGTTTCGGAAAATGAAATGTTTGAGGAATTCAGAGCAGTTGAAAGCGGCCAGGTCTACTGTGCGATGAACAATATGTATCAGGAGACCTCACAGATAGGAAACATCATCGTCGAATTAACGGATGTTGTAAACGCAAAGAACGATGCAGCATTCCAATTCGAGGGTAAGTATATTAAAAAGTTAGATTAACAGAGGATAAATATCAAAGCGAGACAGAATATGAAACGAAATGTTTTAGTGTACAGCATACTGTTGCTCTTGTTTGCTGCGTTAGCTATTGCTAACATTTCTCTGGGGAGTATAGCAGTTCCCATGAAAGAAATTTGGGCAATACTTGGCGGGCATATCAAGGACACCACCTATGCCACCATTATTTTGAATATCAGACTTCCGAGAATTGTCGCAGCGTGTCTTTTGGGAGGCGGACTGGCTCTTTCCGGTTA
>JAZUKG010000130.1:0-12234 GCA_045643145.1 Lachnospiraceae bacterium
GCTTTCCGCAGTCTATGCGCACAAGAACCTTGCCTTCATAGGTCCGCAGGGAGTCGGGAAAACTCACCTTGCTCAGGCATACGGCCGGGCCTGCTGTGAAAAAGGGCTCAAGTCCTATTTCCTGAAGGCCAGTGAACTGAATCAAAGGTTCTCTGACGCTCGCAGGTTTGGCAAGGAAGGATCCACGATCAACTTCCTGGTAAAGCCTTCCTGTCTGATTATCGATGAGGTAGGCCGCTGCGTCTTTGACAGAGAGAATACCAGGCTGTTCTTTGATCTGGTCGACAGGCGCTACAGCAAGGAAGGCACCAACTGTATGATATTTACCAGCAACCGGAATCCGGAGACCTGGGCGGACTTCTTTTCTGATGATTCGGATCTGAAGTGTTCCCTGGACAGGATCTTCGATGATGCTTCAGTGTTTATCATCAAAGGTGACAGCTACCGTGGCCGCAAGCTTGAGACCATCCGTCTTGAAGCCGGCGGAGTGTCGCCGGTGAAGGCTGCAACTGCCACAAAGTAACTTTCAGGAATAACGATTAACTGTACATTGGCTGTTATTCCTGATCCGTGATTGGTGAAAATCCGCGGCCTCTGGGCTGGCGATTATTGCCGGGCTCTAACAATACTTATTAGAACTTCAATTTTTTGCTTGTGTTCAACTAGAGAAACTGATATGGATTCGAAAACAACCACTTAACCTTTAGTTTGATACAGTGTTTATAGTGCCATTTTGGCATTGAACCGTTTTTGAAATGCACTGAATATTGTATCTTATAGCAGTTATTGGCACTAAATATATTCGTGAAAACAACTAAATAAATGCTATAATAAAACAAGATTATGGATTGCATAGTCGGTATTTTTTTAGATTACAATGGGGATTATTTTATGGACCAGTTTTTTGTCATCGAACCATTTAATTTAGTGTATTTTGTGTTTATCGGGGTGGTTTTCGTAGCAGCTGCGGTATTTTTTCGTGCTGTAAAAAAGAAACCTGAGGAGGAACGCTGGAAGATTATGGTGATGTTCACCTCATGTGTGGCGGCGCTTCTTCTGTTTTACAAATTCTCTTTTCGACTGGATGCGGAGTTTATTGAGGACTATCCGAAGTATTGGGGAGAGTATACGATTCTTAATGAGCTGCCGATCAACCCCTGCAATCTTGTAATCATTCTTATGCCTCTGGCTCTTTACAAAAAGAACGACTGGCTACTTTCCTACTGCGTATTTATGGGACTTATTTCTACATCGGTCGCCATTCTGGCACCTCAGCAGGGATATGCGGGATACAGTATACTCAAATGGCATACCTTTGGTTTCTTTTTGCTGCACTCATTGGGCATTGCCATTCCTGCCGGAGTTGTGTATCTGGGACTTTATAAGCCAAAATACAAGGATATCCTGAAGGCTGTGACTGTCCTGGCCGTAACTACACTTTTTGCTTATCTAATCAGCCTTTTCCTTCGTAAGACAGGTCTCTGCTCTGTTGCAAACTACAGCTTTACTATGGATCCGGAGGGAAATCCGGTGCTGGAGTTCTTTTATCGGTTGCTTCCGGTGCAGGGGTTGTATGTGGTAGGCCTGCTTCTGATGTTCATCCCGGGAACGATTATCATAGTAACGATATACAGAATGCTTCAAAGAAAGCGAATGGCTCCAGTCGGTAAAAAGGAAGAGACTACATGAGCATCAAACCAATATCAAAAACATATTATAAGCTGCTGAAATTGATTCTGTTTTTTCCGACGCATATAGCATCGGGAATCAGATATTATTATCATTTTGAAAAAAACGCATATAAGAACAGACCGGTCATAGTAATAGGAGATCATGCCTCGCGTAAGCTGGTCACAAATATGTTTGCCGGTGTCACATTCAAATGTGTCTATGTAGTTATGAGTTATCTCAGAGGCAGAGAGCCTCTGTTCCATTTTCTTTCGGAATTATTACATGGCTGTATTACCATGAAGCAGATATCCAACGACCCTGCGCCGGTAAAGGATATGTTGACTGTTCTGAATAAAAAAGGAAGCCTATTTCTTCTTCCTGAGGGCCGGTTTTCGTATGATGGTTCCTGCAATCCTGTAAGACGTTCCGTTGCGAAATTGATCAAAATCGCCGGAGTAGATGTTATTATATGCAATTCGTATGGAGCATATCTTCAGAATCCGTATTATAATGAAACTCCGCGAAAAGGAAAACAGGAGTATCATTTTCGTCCGCTGTTTTCTGCTGAGGATTTAAAAAGCATGTCAGCAGATGAAATATATGATGAACTGATGATCAACCTGAGCTATAACGATTATGAATGGAATCGCACAAAGCAGAACAGTTATCTGTGCGGCGACCGAAACGCAGAAGGTTTAGAGAATCTTCTGTATTATTGTCCAAAGTGCGGAAGTGAATTCAAGCTGAAGGGATATGGCAGCGACTTTGTGTGTGAAAACTGTGGAAATTTAGTTCATCTTAACGATAAATATGAGTTTTCGCTTAATGACGAAAAATCTGTCATGCCGTACCGGGATATCAGTGAATGGTATGCTGATCAGAGAAGAAGAGTTCAGGATGAAATTATCAAACCAGATTTCAGCATAACCTATGATTGTGAGATGTGGACAATAGATGAGAACAGAAAATCTGCGGATTTTGACAGACAATCAGAAGGCGTAGTTGTAATTGATCATAAGGGACTGACTTATACTCCAAAAACAGAAAACAGTGAAGGATTGTTTGTCCCTGCAAATGAGTTGCTGTCGTTTTATGCAGATATCGAGAAAGGCATAAAAAAGAACTTTATGTTTTACAGGGACAGATATGTGGACTTTCGTCCGATATCGAAAAAAAACAACATTATAAAATACATGCTGGTAGTGGAAGAGCTGCGTAACTTATATCATAAGGACTGGACGTGGAAGTAGCATCCTGATGCAACAAAGGAAGTAAAGTAGTATGTCAATCAAAGGAACAGTAATTGCCAATGTTGTAAAGCTGAAAATGCGTAAGAAGATGAACAGGCTGTATGATGATTTGGAGCATCCTGAGCGTTCTGTTGAAGACGGTCTAAGGAGCATTCTTGAATTTGGGAAAGATTCCGAATATGGACGAAGATATGACTTTGCGCATATACTGGAGTCAAACAGTGCTGAGGAACTGTACAGGCGATACTCGAAACTGCCAATCATTACTTACTCGGATATCGCAGAGTATGTTGAAAAAAGCACTCAGGGAATACCGGATGTTCTGTTTAAAGGCAGACCGCTTATGTATATGATCACATCCGGAACGACCGCAAAACCAAAACTGATTCCTGTCAGCGAGTATTACGTACATATGATTAATGACGTGACAAATATGCTGCTTGTACGCCATATAAAGCTCGCGGGTAATTTTTTTGAGGGAAAGATTTTTGCGATAACAGGAAAAGCAAGGGAGTACCAGGTACTTGACGGTACTTGGGTAGGATCGGTATCCGGATATAACAGAGAGACATCATCAAAGATAGTCAAGAGTACGTTTGCAGTACCTGGAGAAATCTTTGATGTGTCTGATTATAATGCCAGGTATTACCTGCTGATGCGCTTCGCAGTTGAACAGGATGTTAGGTATCTTATAACCGCAAATCCGACAACAGTTCTTGAATTGGTTGAAAACGCAAAAAACAATTTTGATAAATACTGTAATGATATCGAAAACGGTTCCATCAGTAAGGAATTAGATATTCCTGAAAATATAAGAGATATTCTTGAAAAGAAATTAAAGCCGAATCCAAAGCGTGCAGCTGAACTTCGTGCACTCAAAGCAGTAAATAATCCTCCCTTGCCAAAGGATTACTGGCCGAATATGAATGCTCTTTGCACATGGAAATGTGCTAACACGTCATTCTTCATAAACAGTTTTAGGGATATTTTTCCTGAAAAAATGAAACACATGGAGTTCGGATATTATGCAACTGAATGTAGATTCGGTGTTCCATTTGATGAAAGTAATTTCTCAACCGTATTCCCGAATGAATACTATGTAGAGTTTGTTAAAGAAGAAGAATACGGAAAGCCTGATGCCAAAACATACAGAATTTATGAGCTTACTGAGGGTGAAAGATACTGTGTAATCGTTTCTACTAAAGCTGGATTATACAGATACGATATGGCGGATATTATAGTCGCCGGTCCGAAACTTAAGAATACACCTACGATTCAGCTACTTCAGAAAACCAGCGGCATCATATCAATGACAGGAGAAAAGCTTTCCGAGCCGCAATTTAATATGGCTGTTATGAATGCATCAGAGAAGTGTGGTCACAAGGTCAGCTTCTATATGGGATTTGCTAATCTTGAAAAGCTTTATTACGATATCTATGCGGAGTTTACTGATGGAAATATCTCCGAGGCTGACAGGCAGATATTTGCAGATGAAGTTGATAAACAGTTATATGAAACTAATGTGGAATATGCCACAAAAAGAGACTCGCTGCGATTAAATAAACCGATTATACATTCTCTGCCAGTGAATGCATTCATAGAATACAAGAAAGCATTATTGGAATCGAATAAGTCAAAAGACAATCAGTTCAAAATCATGACAATCAATCAAAATGATGATCTGAAAGCGGTTATTGATGACCTGGCATTGAATTGACTGTAGTAGTAATGTGAAGGACGAAATGCGTGATTAAGACAATAGTATTTGATATTGGGCATGTTCTGATAGGGTTCGACTGGAAATCTTATTTGAACAGATTATTTGCAGAACGCTTATCTGCAGGCGAAATTGCTATAGTGGCTAAGGCAACATTTGGCAGTGCATATTGGCAGTGCCTGGATAGTGATGCCATGGAGATACAGGATGCATTTAACGCAATGCAGTTACTTGCACCGGGTTACGAGTCATATGTAATGGAAGCAATGGATAAAATTGATGCATGTGGTGAACGCAAAGATTATGCGATTCCGTGGGTCGAGGAAATGAAGGCTCGCGGACTGCAGGCTCTGTATCTGTCCAATTGTTCAAAGCATTTGACTGAAAAGCTTGGCAGTGTCATTGATTTCATTCCGCATATGAATGGAGGTGTTACATCCTGGGAAGAAAAGTGCGTTAAGCCGAATGAGAAGATATTTCGTATTTTGTTCGAACGCTTTAATTTGATTCCATCTGAATGTGTCTTTATCGATGATACAGAAGTGAATATAGAAACAGCACGAAAACTTGGTATGCATGCGGTGCTGTTTTTAGGTTATGAGCAGACACACAGAATTGTAAATCTTATTATTGAGCAGCAGAATGTATGCCTAGAGTCCAACAAAATCAAGGATATGCATACGATAAAGGAAATGTGTGATTATGCAGTCGGGAAGTATGCTGACAGGAATGCATTTGTACAATACAGGGGAAATGCCGAACCACTTGAAATAACATATAAAGAACTGGCTGAGAAAGCAAAAAGCTTACGTGCCGGATTGCTTTCTGAAGGTATATCAGGTTCTCACATTGCAGTAATCGGTGAGACATCTATTGAATGGATGATTCTGTATCTTGCTGTGGTCAGCGGCTGTGGTGTTCTGGTTCCTATTGATAAAGAACATGATCCTGAAACCATTGTAAAGCAAATCAACACTGCAGATGTCGAATACATTTTCTGTTCTGATCAGTGCCGTGAAAAAATCAATGATGCTTTGCCGAAATGCAGATCAGTAAAGCGAGTGTTCAGACTCTCATATAGTGATATGCCCAAAGCCAACCCGCAGCCGGAAGGTGTACCGGTTGACCCAGACAAAACATGTCTTATCATATACACATCCGGAACCACAGGTGCAAATAAAGGCGTTATGTTAACGAATCGTAATATACTGACTGTGATTTGCGGATGCAATATGCTGATGAAATATCCTCAGTCATCGTTATCAATACTGCCAATCAATCATGCGTACGAATTACACGCTCATATTCTGCTGAGTATGTACTTTGGGACAACGGTATACATCAACGATGATATGAAATATGTGATACGTAATCTCCGAAAAAGCAATGTGGAGATGATATGTGCAGTGCCGATGGTGGCAGAATTTCTTGCCGACAGAATGAAAAAGGCAATGAAAAACAATATTACGGATACAGAAGAGAAAATCAGACATTCCGTATGCGGTAATTTAAAAATGATGATATGCGGAGGTGCTGCTTTAAAACAGGAAACGGAAGAATTCCTGAACAATATCGGAATTGTCGTATACACAGGGTATGGCATGACCGAATGCAGCCCCGTTCTGGCAGTTAATCCGATTGAACGGATCAAACGGGGAAGTGTTGGTCGTGTTCTGCCTACGGTACGTATGCGTGTAGCAGATAAAAACACAGATGGTTATGGTGAATTGCAGGTTTCTGGAGATAGTATTATGAAAGGCTATTATAAAGATCCAGAATCTACTGCCGTATCATTTACGGAGGATGGTTGGTTCAAGACCGGAGATATTGGTTATATTGACAAAGATGAATATGTCTATATTAAGGGAAGAAAAAAGAATCTGATCATACTGTCAAACGGTGAAAATGTCGTGCCTGAGGAGATTGAGCAGCATTTGTATCAAACGATACCATGTATTAAAGAGTGTATTGTATATGCAGATGATTGTGCACCGGGACTTACGGCAGAAGTATACCTGGATCCAGAGTATTGTCTGAAAAATGGAATTGATAATACCACGTTTAAGAAACAGTATATTCAAGAATGTATAAATGATTTCAACGCACATACATCGGGATATAATAGAATCTATGATATTGTCGTGCGTGAATCGGAGTTTGAAAAAAACTCGGTACAGAAGATCAGGAGATTTTAAAACAGGGAGAAATAAATGCTTGAAAAAATCAAGGATATAGTTGCTGACTATACGAATGTTTCTAAAGAAGATATAACACCGGATACATTGTTTTTTGCAGATCTTCATATGGATTCCATTGAGATCCTGGGGATGATCTGCGAAGCTGAAGAAACATTTGGTATAGAGATTCCTGCGAGTGAGATAAAAAACATATATTCAATTGGAGATTTTGTCACATATCTCGAAAAAAAACTCAATGATTAAGTCTTATTAATAAAGACAGCATAAGAGGAGCTAAATCAACTATGATACAGTCAGTATGGCTTTCAAAACTGTTACAGAAGATTCTGAATGAACCCGGAAACGGACTTTTCGTTTCTCATAATAATGTTAGAAAGATTTTTTCAGCAGAAGAAGATCTGATCATTCTTTTAGAACCTGACCGCAGCAGATGTGCGAGTCTGTATTCGGGTAAGGATACCACAATCATTCTTTCTGATGAAGGACTACGCGGAAAAGCAGAACAGTTTGAAAAAGCCGCCGCATGCCGTGAGATTTCAGATGTAGGAAATGATCTTTGCATTCCGCTTAAGAATTACCAGACGGATGTTTTTGCAGTTATCATACTTCCCGGGAAGGCGGGCCTGCGTCCGGATGAAGCAGGTGAAAATGCAATAAGCAATTTTGCCGCATTTCTTTATTCAGAGGGAATGGGCGGTATCATAGCCTCCGAAAATCCGACTGTGATTTCAGTGAGAGATCTGGAAGTGAGCTATCGACATGACGGTTTTGCAACAAAAGCAGTGCGTGGGGTTTCCTTCGACATCTGTGCAAATGAACTGGCAGTTATTGAAGGTGCCAGTGGCTGTGGAAAGACCTCGCTTTTAAACTGTGTTGGAGGAATGCTCACTCCTTCATCCGGCTCTATCCTGTTTAAAGGTAAAGATGTGGCGCGAATGAATCGCAAAGAGTTATCCGAACTTCGCAGAGATTCTGTCGGATTTGTATTCCAGCATTACAATCTAATTTCAGACCTTACAGTAGAGGAAAATGTATCCATCGCCGCAAGCATGGGAAGAGAATCAATGAGTGTCAGCGAAGCACTTAGAATGGTTGGCATGGAACACCAGGCGAATAAATACCCGACTCAGCTTTCCGGCGGCCAGCAGCAGAGAGCATGTATTGCCAGAGCTATTGTAAAACGCTCCGACTATTTAATATGCGACGAACCAACGGGTGCACTCGATACTGAAAATTCATCTGTGGTCATTCGTATTCTGCAAAGCATTGCTAAGGAACAGGGAATTGCGGTAATTATGATCACACATAATACACTGTTTTCTCTTGTCGCTGATCATTGCTTCAAAATGAGCGATGGCATGATTATTGAAGATATAAGACAGCCTTTCCCACTTCCGGCAAAGGAGCTGCAACTGAAATAAGTGAAGAAGGTTTTTAGAAAACTGAGTTTTACCACTTTGAAGCGAAACCTCGCATTTTCAGCGGGACTTTTTGTCCTATTTATGCTTATGGCTATGGTTTCGTCTCTTTCCGCATCTTTCAGCGGGACAGTACAGGATAGTGTAGATGATTTCATTGAAAGTACAGATATGCCGGATGGCTGGATTACTACGGAAATAGTGTATGCAGACAATGGAGAGGATATAAAAGAGATATCCGGGGTTGAATCTGTCATAAGCAGTGTGATCATTCCGGTGGAAACGACACTTCCTTCCGGCAATCATATGCCGTTGTCATTATCCGGAATAGACGAAAAAGAAATCGGCAGATTTTATGTTAAGGATGAAACACCAGCCTGGGATGATCTTACGGATGTCTGGGTAACTGCTTACTTTGCAGAGAAAAACGAAATAAATCCGGGAAACGAACTGACTCTTAAATACGGACCATACTTTGAAGAAAAAGTCCGGGTGAAAGGATTGGTTTCTGTTCCGGAAACCATGAAATGCGTAAGAGATGAGACTTCATGGGGGGATTCGGTAGGTTATGGTTTTGTCTATATGCGCAGAGAAGAGATGGACAGTTTTTTCAAAACGTACGGAAAAGCCAATTACTGGAGCATCCGGCTGGAGGACGGACTCTCTATAGAGGAACGCCAGAAGGCAATGGACAAAGCGGGAGAAGTGTTCGGAGATAATACCCTGAACATTCTTTTATACGATACGTCTACTGCAAAATCTTTAATTGATGATATGATGGGTACACTTAAGAGCATCTGCAATTCTTTTCCGATAATAATCTTCGGAGTAGGACTGTTTTTTATGATGCTTTTTGTCAGTCAGGTCATTCGAAACCGCTGCAGTGACATTGGTCTGCTGATTGCACATGGATATTCCAGAAAAGATGTGATACCGATCTTTTTCAGGTATCTGGTCATCCTGCTGGTTCCCGGAGTGATTGTGGGGAGTATCCTGGGATTTATCACTACTGTGATCATTTCCGGATTGTTTGCGGATATGTATACTCTTCCTCGAGTATTGTACAGATTCGATGTTTCAAGATATGTCGTGATGATACTGATTGAGATATCATTCTGCATTCTTTCATGTGTACTGAGCACATTCCTTATTATATCAACAGATCCAGCCGAAGCTATGAATGGTGGTTTGAAGAAAGTTTCCCAGACACCGAAGATTATCAGCGGCTTAAAGACAGATCTGATAATAAAAACAGGGCTTTCTTCTCTCTTCAGGGATCGAAGAAGGACATTGCTTTCGATTCTGGCCATTGCAGCATGTATTACTCTCTCTGCAGCTTCGCTGGAATACCTGATCTCATATTCTGATGGTCTTCCACGTACCTTTGGGAAGAGATATACCTACGATGCATTGATTGCCGTTGAGAACGGATGGGAAGATCTTTCGGAAATTGAAAATATAAGAGGTGTTTCCAAAGCAGAACCGGTGCTTTCTTTTATGACAGATTTAAAAAAAGGAGGCAGCACCATGCGTATAATGGTGAGAGCCATTCCCGAAAACTCTCAGCTGATCGTTCCATATACCAAAGATTATGTGCGGGTTCCGCTTTCATCAGGTGTTATTCTGGATGAATGGACAGCTTCACAGCTGGGAATCTCAACCGGAGATACCGTAACCATAGAAGAAGTAAAAGTTCCTGTAACCGGCATTGCCAGAAACCTGATAGATCGGGCAGAATATATTTCATTTGAGACAGCTGAAAAGATGAGTCATGAAATTCCGGATACTGTGGCAGTGCAGATAGATGCGGAAGCAAATCCGGAAAAAGTACTGGATGAAATTTCAGAGCTGCCCGGTTATAAATACACAAATACATATAACCAGCAGTACATAAGTCAGCAGGATAACATTTTCCTGGTGAAGATAAACATTATAAGCCTTCAGGTCATAGCCATCCTTATGGGAATGATTATTGTATTAATTATGGTGGTATTAAGCATCAGCGAAAGAAAGCACGACTTTGCGGTGCTCATTGCTCTGGGAGTGAAGGACGCAAAATTTGCGGGAATGATTGCAGTAGAGAATCTGGTTATATTTATCCTGGCGGTGCTGATTGCCTATCCGGTATCCTGGCTTGCAGCACAGGCAATGAACAGCCTAATGAGCCGAGCAAGCCAGGTTGTGGAAATGTATGATTTCGGCAAGGCTTTCGTTATCGGCATTGGAATGGCATTTGCATACCTTGTAGCGGGAATCGTTACCGGAATAGTAAAATTGTATTCAATAGATGCAGCGCTGGTATTGAGCGATGAATGATGATTATCCAGGAGTCAGCAAAGCAGAGATAAAGGACGAGACTTATGAAAAAGAATAAAAAATTGTGGATAATAATTGTTGTTATTTTTGTTGTAGTATTTGCAACGTTTTTCTTCTTGCTCAGACAGAAAAAACTGAATGAAAATGAAAAGTATGAGGTTGAATCTGCCACGACAATGAATCTTCAGACAACATTTACCGCCAAAGGTAATCTAAAAGGGACAGCCGAATCAAAGCTGTTTGTAGATAATTATTATCCGGTGGAAAAGATTCTTGTATCAGCCGGAGATGAGGTTAAGAAGAATCAAAAACTGGCAGAACTTGATATCAGCGAATTAATAAAGCAGTATGAGCTCGCCAAGGCAGAAGAAGAATACTATAAAGAAAAATGTGAGACAGCGGAAGCATTGTATACTGCAGGTGCGATAGCATGGCAGGATTTTAATGATGCTGAATATGTATATTCAGCTGCCGTTCAGAAAACCGCAATATATGATATTGAAAACAAAGGGGAGATACTTAGCCCGATCGACGGGACGGTTACAGCTGTCAATTGCTCGATCGGAAGCAGCGCATCGACGGCAGTTATAGGGCTCCCGGCTTTTGTCATTGAAGACAGATCTTCTATACTGTTTAAAGCACGTGTAAATGAGAAAGACAGTCCGCTTGTTTATACTGGACAGCCGGTCAGGATATTGATGGATACAGCCGAAAATCCTGTTCTCTCCGGAACTGTTACCAAAGTTTCTCCTGCGGTATCGGTTGATTATGATACAGGGAAAAACATAGTAGAAGTTGAAATCACTCTGAATGAAAGCCTCAATTCCGACATCACGGGAATAACCGGAAAAGCAGAGTTCTTCTACGAAAAAATGAATGTGACTGCGATTCCCGTGAATGCGATAAGAGGATCCCGAGGTGATACAAGAGTGTATAAAATCCTGGATGACGGTTCTGTTACGATGGTTCCTGTTTCTGTCGGAATCTCGAATGATGAATATGTAGAAATAACTGCAGGAGAAATAGAAGCTGGAGATTATGTAGTTATGAATCCGGAAAAAATCCCGGCTACTAAAGAAACTTTATATAAGAATTTTGTGGAAAATTAAGAACGGAATCCTAGGAAGATGACTTTGACAAGGAAACCTTTATATTCACCGAAGATATGAGCCAAAGGCAGCACTTGTTTTGGAATCGGTGTCGGATATCTGGTTTTTGCTTTAATGCTAGTATTTGCCCTGCTTGGTCTCGGCATGATAGCTACTGAATGCTGTTTATTAAAGCTTTAGTTCTGTTTGATGGTTTAGATAAATGATTTTTCCAATAGTAGAAGCTGCTTCTGCAGATTCCCATGCAAGCACAAAGATCCTTCACAGAGAATACGCCTGATAATTCCAATACTACTTGGTATTCTTGTTGTCTAAAAGAAAAAACTCCTTGTTTGCACCATCTCCCTTCACCATGTAACCTTTTTTTAATCGTGCTTTCCTTTTGCGTTATAAAGAGGAGCAAAGCTGCTCCTCTCAGATTGAAGACAAAGTAGTCGCCACTGTTGGCTGGAAGGCTGACAAGGCGACTGCTTTTTTATTTAGAAAAGCAGCAAAAAGTGCTTAAAATAAAGAAGATTCTGTGCTATAATAGTTTACATAAATTAGAGGTGAACT
>JAZUKG010000131.1:0-3551 GCA_045643145.1 Lachnospiraceae bacterium
TTCATAGTCCACAGACTAGTATCTATTTCATTACTATTTGTCTGCGTGATATGAACTGATTTTCTCGCCGGAGTTTTGGCAAGTCTCGCTGCTTAGCGAGGTCTTTTCGAGCTTAGCAGCGCTAGTTCTTGCCACTAAGCGAGAGCGCCTCCAAGAGGAAATAGTTCATAGTGCGCAGACATACTATTAAATAGATCGATTATATTCATTATACATAGAATAAAGTCCGGTATCAATTATGTTTCCGGGCTATAAAGAAAAAGGCGCCTGAAATCTTCAGACGCCTTATACCTTTTCCTATTAAATACTTAAGCTCTCTTTAATGCAGCTGCCAAGCTTCGAGAAACGATACTTGCAATGATAAAGCAGATTACTGCTTCAATCAGACCCTGAAGTCCTACGAAAGCCAAAACGAAGGTAAGCGGATTGCTTACGCCAAGACTTTCTACAAAGCCCTGAATATACTCTGTATTATAGAAGAAAATTACTAATGAGCTCATGAATAATACAGTATTTAAAAGTGGGCATGAAAGGCTTGCAACATAATAAGAGATTTTCTTTGTCTTGCCGGCATCATGCAATGCCTTGAAAATCAAACCGCATAACCAGCCTTCAAGAGCACGAGTCACGATACATGTTACTGCACATCCAAATGGATTAATACTTAAAAGCATTGCACCAAATGGGCTTCCTGTAAGTGCCTGATAAAAGCTGGTAAGACCAAATGCAAGACCACAGGCAAAACCACCCTTTGGTCCGAGTAAAATTGCTCCGATAGCAACCGGTACTGTCATCAATGTAATAGAAAGTCCCGGAGTCTTGATGTAGCCTAATGGTGTAAAGTTCATTACTAAAATAATAGCAATCATCATGGCAAGCTCTGCCATATACTTCACGTCAAGTTTTTTCTGTTTTTCCATAGTTGTCTCCTCCATTGTCACATTTACATATTCATTGTGACCTTTCAATGTTTTCGTTTTCGCATCGCATCATTTTTCTTTGCATCGAATAATAAGGAAAAAATTGCCGGCAAAGCCTCGCGCCACAAGGCCGCGGTATACAATAAAAAAAGGCAATGCACACTAAGCGCATTGCCTTGATAATCATCACAATTTCCACATTCTTTATTCGCCCTGTTACTGCCAAATGGTCAGTACCTTTTGCCTTTGTCTGCGGATTTTAAATTATTGTTCAGATGCATTTTCGAATGAATAACGCTCACACTGTGAGAATAGCACATACTCATTTAAAATGCAATCCTTTCCGATTTACTTTTTATTTTTTTGCAGGGACATGTCCCTTTGCTACTTCTAATATTTCTTCACTCAGAATAGAGAACGCAATATTGGTCGCATGATCTGCTACTCTTTCAAGACCGGAAGCTACGTCTGAGAAAATCATTCCTGCTTCAGGAGTACATTCCTGTTTGGTCAGACGATCAACATGAGCCTTTTGAAGTTCACGTTCTTTTTCATCCACAGCATCCTCTAAATGGATGATATCCTGTAAATGTTCTTCTGAATTTTTGTAGAACATTTCAATAGAGAAACGAACCAGAGTATTTACCATATCGAGCATTTCTCCGAGTTCTTTTTGTGCATCCTTTGAGAAATCCACACCGGTTTCCTTACGCTGTGAAGCAAGTTCTGCCACATTGCTGGCATGATCTCCGATACGTTCAATATCATTTGCTACATGGAACAGAGCACCCAGGCTCTTTACATCCTCGATAGGAAGTGTCATCTGATTAATCTTTACCAGATAATTGGTAATCTCTCTATTTAAATAATTGATATTTTCTTCTACTGCATATACTTCCTGAATGTCTTCTTCATCCAGAGTAATCAAAGCATTCATGGCACGATTTAAGTTCTCACTTGCCAGACTGGCCATACGCTCTAATTCCTTGATACCATCTACTACTGCTGTTGCAGGATTAAACATAACGGTATCACCGATATATTTAAGCTGGAAGCTCTCGCGATAAGAAATCTTCTCATCCTCACCCGGTACACAAAGATAAGTCAATTTAACAATGAATCTTGAGAACGGGAACAGAATGATAACCTGGAATACCTTGAAGAGAGTATGTGCATTTGCGATACAACGTCCCAAATCGTCCTTACCAGGCATATGATGAAGAATCGCAATGACCTGATTTGAACCAAACTTTAAGATCACATACATAATAATGGTACCGATTACATTGAACAGGAAGTGAATCATAGCTGCTCTCTTTGCATCTTTTTTACCTGCTGCAGAAGCTAAAAGTGCAGAGGTACAAGCACCAATGTTACAACCCAAAATAATAAATAATGCAATCGGAAGTCCTAACAGACCTTCCTTACACATCAAAAGTAAGATACTGACGGTTACAGAAGAACTCTGAATAATCGCAGTTAATATTGCTCCTACCAAAATAGCCAAAAGCGGACTATGAAGAGAAGCTAAAATTGAAATAACTCGAGGATCTTCACTCAGTCCTGACATTGCAGAGCTCATACTGCTAAGACCCGTGAATAAAACACCAAATCCGACAAATACAGCCGCAATTTTGACAATATTCTGCTTTTTACAGAACATAACGAGAAGTACACCTACCAGCAAAAATACCGGTGCATACTTTGAAAGATTAAATGATACCAGCTGTGAAGTTACGGTAGTACCGATATTGGCACCGAAAATAACTCCGGCTGCCTGATACAGGTTGATGAGCCCTGAGTTAACAAAGCTGACAACCATTACCGTACATGCGGATGATGACTGAATAATACCTGTAAAAATGATACCGACAATCATTCCGAGGAAGGTATTCTTGGTAAAAAATTCAAGAATTCCTCTCAATTTTGCTCCGGCTGCTTTTTCAATACTCTCACTCATTAAATTCATACCGAGCAAGAAAAGACCCAGACCACCGGCTAATGCTAATAAAGTAGATACATTCATTTGTTTTTCCCTTTATCTGTCTTGATGTATTTTTTCATAAAACTCCAGTTACTATTTTAGTGGAAAATCTGTAAAGATACAAGAAAAAAATATAGAATAAAACAATTTTTAAATACCAAAATATGATCTTCCGCCCTCAATATTAGCATTTATTGCCTGCTTGAGCATTTCCAAATTTTCAAATTTCTTTTCCGGTCTTTCATAGTGATGCAAATGAACCACAATCTTCTTATCATAAATATCTTCATCAAAGTCGTAAATATAGGTCTCCACACCAAATCTGGCCTTATCTCCTACTGTTGGCTTGTCACCGACATTGGTCACACCGTAAAAAATTTGCTGACCATAGGTAACCGTTGAAAAATATACCCCTTTCGGAGGCATAATCTTTCCTTCATCCGGATAGAGATTTACTGTCGGCATTCCCAGGGTTCTGCCTATCTGATTCCCTCTTCTGACTTCTCCCGAAATAAAGAAATAATCCGACATCAGCTCTTTCACAAGCTCCATATCTCCATTGGAAACTGCTTCTCTTACATAGGTCGAGCTAATTTCTCTCCCATTATGGCATAGTTTTGGTATGATGCGGACAGATACACCTGCTT
>JAZUKG010000132.1:0-44476 GCA_045643145.1 Lachnospiraceae bacterium
AATCATATGGCCAAGCGTTGGGAAAATAAGTGCAGCTAGAACATTAAAAAGAAAAATAACAGATATAGCCTGAGCAATTTCCTCATCATCAGCATCTATTACTGGGGCAGTTGCGGCAATCGCAGAGCCACCACATATTGAAGATCCAACTCCTATAAGCGTTGCAATTTTTCCATCTATTTTTAGAATCTTCATCATTATAAAAGCAACAATTAGCGATGTACTAATAGTACAAATAATTACAGGCAGGCTCTTTATTCCAACCTTTGCTATTGTCCCAAGATTTAGCGAAAACCCTAGAATAATAACTGCCCACTGTAATATTTTCTTCGATGTAAACTTAATTCCATCCTTCATATAATCAGATGATGCAAACTCAGGTAAAATAAGCGTAATTATCATACCAATCAAAATGGCAAATACAGGTGCTCCAACAACATCTAACTTAACACCAGCAATATTTGCACCACCAAGTATTGTTGCAACTGCAGCAATTACAATGCACAAAATAATTCCATATATCTTTGCTAATTTACTTTTCATAAAACTCTCCCTTATCACTATTCATCCTTTGTTGTACTATATCAAAATAATAATGAATCACCATCTAATAATTTCTATTCTCTTTGTATTTTGTCATAAGTTTTATCCGTGTTATATATCTGTATCTATCGTATTCACAATAACTGATTTATTTGTGTCACAGTTTCTAAGCCTGATACCATGCACTCCTTCCAAATCCTCATTAGGATTCGAATCCTCCACAAACATAATATCCATTTCATATTTTTCACCGTTACTTACAAACTCTGAATGATATGTATACTCGTAAATAGTTTCTGAAGGATCAACACGATTGACTTTATACAAACTATTTGATTTCATTTCAAACCCAGTGACTTCAAGCTTTTGATAGCAATCTATAAGTTCATCAATATCACTTTCCAGATTGTCATAGTTATCCACCACTAACTTTGCAAACATTTTCATCAGTTGCTTCTTATCATCATCTCTTAAAAACTTATATACACATTTACTTACCCTTATATCAATATTAAAATTTTCCTCTTTTCCCGGGCAAGTAATATTCATATTTAAGTCCACCGGAGGAACATTTCTTTGGGTCCAATATTTATCATCAGATTTGGTTTTATTCTCTTTCAAATATTGATCAATATTCGAAAAACCACAACCCGTCAAACTGATGATGAGGACCAATATCGTAACCAATGATATAATCTTATTTTTCAATCTAATATTTGTTTTCATTCACTTATTATACCTCCCAAATGTTCGTCAATTCTTTTGTGATATTATGATCTGCTGCTAAATCTTTTACTTCATGTGCGTCTGGACCAATGGTAATATATTTACCTCCACAATCTTTATATATTCATCTCAGCATCTGAATCACACGAGCATTTTTGTTTGTATATGTAAATCATTCATTCAATATCATCATCCATAAAACGAAAATAAACCATCAAACGAGCAAATATGCCATAACAGGAATCGTAATCACACTGAGAATCGTAGTAAGCAATACTACATTTGCCGACAATTCCTGTTCGCATTCATACATTTCTGCCAGCGATTCAATAATTGCACCTGCCGGCATCATTGCCAATACTACTACTGTGGTTTTACATACCTCATTCACTCCCGGAATCCATTTAACCAAAATATATACTACGAGCGGAAATACCACCAGCTTTAACAAACAGGTCACATATACAAATCCTCTGGTAAAAATAGCCTTAAGTCGAGCCTGTGAAAGTCTCATCCCCAAAATCAGCATGCATACCGGTGTTACCATTTTCCCGAGCAATGCAATTGCATTTTCAATTTCTCCCGGGAAATGAATTCTGCCAATAAAGATAGGCAAGGATATCAAAATGGCAATAGTTGTCGGATTTAGAATTGCACTCTTTAGAGAAATAAACTTTTTATCATTGGTAATCATGTATGTACCAATCGTAAAGACAATCAAATTCATGGACATGACATTGATAGAACTATAAACCAGTACAATCGGTTCATTTGGAAACACGCTGGATAGCACCGGCATTCCTAAAAATCCAACATTTCCCAGTACACTGCCAATGGATAAAATACGATATTTCGAATCTTCATACTTTTGATGTAAAACCAAATATAAAAGTCCAAAAAAGAAGATCTGTACCAACAAAGATACAATAAAATACTTTCCGATCAAAATCATATTCTCTCCGGAAAAAGTAAGTCCCAAAAAGGAATTGATAATCATTGCCGGTCCTAAAACATATATTAATATTGCGGACAAACTCTTTGCATGTGCTACTACAGTCTTTTTACTTTTACACAATATAAAGCCAATCATCATGTAGCAAAGCATGATTGTCACTGTAAAAATGATGGAGTGAATCATTTTTATTTCCTCTTTTCTTTTACGTCGATTGTTTACAATCGAGGCCATTCACTGTTTTTCATATACTACTTGACACTACCTCGCTAGTGACAGCATCTATATGACGCATCCACTCTCTTGGTCCTTTGTATTTTACACTTTCTGTAGCTATTTTTGATGCATATTCTAATGCCTGTTCAAAACCCAGTTCTTTCTCCAGATACCCATAACAAAATGCTCCGTGGAAAATATCACCTGCTGCGAGACTGTCTACGCAGGTTACACTTTCAGCGGGTATTTCTCCATTCTGCAATCGAATGGACTTTTCGCCTCTGGTCATAGCCCTCATAGAAATATTCGGATAGGGCATCATAAAAATATCTCTGCCGGATTCATCCCGAAACTGTTCTGATGAAATCACGATATTGGCTTTTTCCAAGTACTTATCCGCATTTAACTTATAGCTACCTGCATCTAGCACGATATCGCAGGTCACCTGATTTAATAGAGGCAACGAAACATCCTGCTGATTGCAGTCAAATAATGCGAGATCATATTCATCCATATGAATCCCTGACAAATCAATCTTTTCATAGCAGTTTTGACCACTGATAATGGTTCGTTTTCCTTCTCCTGTAACGCAAATGGTAGATATGCCGGGGAGCTTTTCATCCAGAGATGCATTGATGACTTTTACCCCCAGTGATGTCAGTTCGTCTGTAATCATTTGACTCTCCCTGCTATTTCCATATGCAGTAATAAGTGTGGCATCTCCGCCAAGCGCTGCATATGTAATCGCAGCATTTGCTGCCGGTCCTCCAATATACTTTGCATATTCTCCGGTCTTACATTTGCTGTTTTCCTGTGGTATTTCCTCCAGATAATATACATAATCAATTCCGGTTAATCCGATAAAAACTGCTTTTTTTCTTTTCAAGAATACCTTCACCCCCATATTTCCAGATACTTTTCCAAATTCTATCAAAAAACTCAGGATTTCATCTTTTCTTCGATTTTATCCTCTGTTTCCTGCGATAGAGCCGGACCAAAGATAGCATACAATATAGAAACAACAAACAGCCCCCAATCAAGCACTATCGGAATCAAAATAAAATACCATCTGCTTTTATAATCATTTCCGAGAATTGCCAGCACACCAACTGCTCCCAGCACTCCTCCCAGCAGATACGCAGGCGAAGCTGTCACCTTTTTTGAGAAAATTCTGTAATAATTAAACCCGATTAATACAAATCCCGGCAATCCAAATATTACAAATACAACTAATCTTTCTATGATTTCCATAATACCTCCTGCTAAATAAAATCCACTGAATAAAAATATCAAAAAGTGCCATAATTTAATGCCAGCACCACAATTCCCAGTAAAATTAACGTAATACCAACGGTTCTTCCCATCACCTTTTCAGAAGACTTATTGGCTATAATTGCAGCCACCCTGGCAAAAATCAAGGTAAAAATAATACACAAAAAGAGCACGCTTAAATAATGAATACCATTGATTAAAAAGTGGCTGACAGAACCGGTCAAGGCTGTAAATGTCATGATAAATACACTGGTCCCGACTGCCTTTTTTATATCATATCCCAGCACTGAGGTCAGAATCATCAGCATCATCATGCCTCCGCCTGCTCCTAAAAAGCCACAGATAAATCCGATTCCGATGCCACACAAAATGGATTTTATCACTCTTTTTTGTGCAGATTCCATTCCTGTCTTTTCTTTTATTTTTCTGACCGGACTAACAGTGAATTTAATACCCAGAATAAATACCGCTACCGTGGTACCCATACTCATTCCCGTATTGGGTACATCCTTTGAAATATAACTGCCCAAAATGGTAAAAACAAGTACTGATACCAGCATAATAAATGCATTTTTTATATCAATATTGCCATTCTTTTTATAGGTATAAGCACTAATCGCACTGGCAAGCACATCACTGGCAAGTGCAATACCAATCGCCTCATATACAGGTATCCCCAAAAAGGTAAACAAAATCGGTGTAATAATGGATGCTGCACTCATCCCTGCAAATCCGGTTCCGATTCCTGCTCCCAATCCGGCAAACAGACAAACAATTATTTCCTTTATCACAATAATCCATCCTTTTTATATTTTTTGACACGATCTCAATGAAATATAAAGCGGTAATAAATAAATGGATAGCTGCTATACACGGCTATCCATTTCAAATTTTACCAAATCATTTTTTGATTACCATCCGAGACCTTCAGCTTCATTTTTTCGTTCTCTGAACATCAAATCCTTTAATGCATCTGCTGCGGATTTACCCTCAAACAGAATTGCATTAACACCTTCTACGATTGGCATATCAATTTCATATTTCTTTGCCAGACCCTTAGCTGCCTTGGCTGAATACACACCTTCTACCACCATTTGCACTTCATCCATGGCTTCCTGCATACTCTTGCCCTGACCCATCAACATTCCTGCACGTCTGTTACGAGAATGCATAGAGGAACAGGTTACAATCAAGTCACCGATACCTGTCAGTCCTGAGAAGGATTCCTGTTTACCTCCCATCGCTATGCCCAGATTAGAAATTTCTTTAATTCCTCTGGTAATAAGTGCTGCCTTTGCATTATCCCCGCATCCGAGTCCGTCAGCGATACCTGCTGCGAGTGCAACGACATTTTTTAAACTTCCGCCAAGCTCTATTCCCAGTACATCTGAACTGGTGTAAACACGGATAAAATCACACATGAAAAGTCCCTGAATAAACTGTGCATCTTCTTTTTTATCTGCACCTGCCACCAAGGTAGTCGGCATATCTTTACCAACTTCCTCTGCATGAGAAGGACCTGAAAGGACACAAGGAACACTACCCGGAATTTCCTCCTTGATAATATCCGTAAGTGTCATATAGGTTTCGTCTTCGATTCCCTTGGCCACATTGACAATCAGCTGACCCTCTTTTATAAAAGGTGCCATTTTATGTGCAGTACTTCTGGTAAATGGAGAAGGTACCGCCATTACCAAAAGGTCTTTTCCTGTGACTGCTCTTTCTAAATCTGTTGTATATTCAATGCTTTCAGGAAGTTTAACTCCCGGAAGCTTTGTTTCATGTTCATGCTTTGTTTTCAGCATTTCGATTTCTTCTTCGATAATGGACCATACTAAAACTTCGTGTCCGTTTTTTGCCAGTACTCTGGCCAGGGCTATTCCCCAGCTTCCTGCTCCAATCACACTAACCTTTGCCATATAAATCCTCCTAAAATATTAAGCCTTAATCTCGTATAGTAAAAAATTAGTCTGCTTTATTTTTCTTGATTAAATAAGTCTTTCTTTCATTTTTATGAATGAGTCTTGAAATATTGCTTCTGTGTCTGACAAACGCCATAATCATCAAAAATACTGCAATTGCATACATTTCATATAAATAAGGCGCAGGCATTGCAAAACAGCCTGTCTGTCCCATGACAACCAGCGATATTACAAATACTACATACATAACCAGGGAACCGAGTGATACATAATGGGTTGTCAGGAAAATACCAAAGAATGCAATGGCTACACAAAGAACACACTGCCATGCCATACCCAGACTCATACCTCCGGTAGCGGCAATTCCTTTCCCGCCTTTAAATCCCATATAAAACGGAAAATTATGACCCAGTACAGCACCAAGTCCTGCATAAATACGCAGAAGTGCTGCCATATCCGGATGACTTTTTCCAAATAACAGCTGTACAAAAAGCATAGCAAATAAACATTTTAATGCATCACCAAAGAAGACTATAATACCTGCTTTTTTTCCCAGAACACGTAATGCATTTGTGGTTCCTGCATTTCCGCTTCCGTGATCTCTGATATCAATTCCATTCATCTTTCCATAGATAAATGCAGTCTGAAAAATACCAAAAACATATCCAATTACGATGCAAGCAATACGAATCATTCCAATTCCCTCACTGTTTTAATTCTTATTCTTTTTCTTTTCTTTCACGAATAATGAAATGAAGCGGTGTTCCCTTAAATCCAAAGGTATCACGAATCTTGTTTTCAATGTATCGCTGATAAGAAAAATGCATTAAATTCTTGTCATTTACAAAGATTACAAAGGTAGGCGGTTTTACCGATACCTGAGTAATGTAGTATAGTCTGAGTCTCTTACCCTTGTCTGTCGGCGGTTGCTGAAGTGCTACCGCTTCTGTCATAATTTCATTTAAGACACCGGTTGCAACACGAAGTGACTGATTCTGTTCTACCATATCAATCAGTTCATAAAGCTTACCCAGACGCTGTCCTGTCTGAGCGGAAATGAAACAAATTTCTGCATATGGCATAAAGGAAAGAATCTGACGTACCTTTTCACTGAAACGGTAAACGGTCTTATCATCCTTTTCAATGGCATCCCATTTGTTCACTGCGATAATGATACCCTTGCCTCTGTCATGTGCGATACCTGCAATTTTAGCATCCTGTTCTGTCACGCCTTCTACCGCATCAATGACTAAAATAACAATATCCGCACGTTCTACTGCTGAAACAGTACGAACAATCATAAACTGCTCTAATTCTTCTTTAATTTTATTCTTTCTGCGAAGACCTGCAGTATCGATAAAGATATATTCCTTGCCGTGATAGGTCACACTGGCATCTACCGCATCTCTGGTAGTACCTGCAATATCTGATACAATCAGACGATCTTCACCGATTAATTTATTGATAATAGAACTCTTTCCGACATTTGGTTTTCCGACAATTGCAATACGAGGTCTTTCATCCTCTTCTTCATTATCTTCGCTAACCTTTGGGAAATACTCTACCACCTTATCCAGCATATCACCGATACCCTGCTGGTTTGCTGCCGAAATAGCCATCGGCTCACCAATTCCGAGATTATAAAACTCGTAAACATCGAGCATCATCTTTTCATAGCTGTCAACCTTGTTTACCACCAGTACGACCGGTTTTTTGCTTCTTCTGAGCATATCTGCTACTTTGGAATCCGCATCTACCAATCCCTGCTTTACATCTACCATAAATACGATTACATCTGCCGTATCAATGGCAATCTGTGCCTGCTGACGCATCTGCGATAAAATGATATCCTGACTGTCCGGTTCGATACCACCGGTATCAATCAATGTAAAATTATAATTAAGCCAGTTTACATCTGCGTAAATTCGATCTCTGGTAATGCCCGGTGTATCCTTTACAATAGAAATTCTGGATCCTGCCAAAACATTAAACAGAGTTGATTTACCAACATTTGGACGACCAACTACTGCAACAATCGGCTTTCCCTGATTCTTTGCCATATAAAACTCCTCTTTTTTTCCCGATTAAGGGACCATTTTACTCAAAAGGCCAATCTCGACCCAATAACTTAATATATTTTACTAGAAAAAACCATATCTGTCATCTTTTTTCATAAAATTAAAGAATTTTAGAGTTCGCATTCTTGAGTTTGTCTTGTCTTTATGCTATAAATAAGTACGTAGATTGGAATAACAAGGAGATTTGATATGCCAAATTTAGTCGAACTCGAATCTGCTATGCCGGTTGCACCGCTCAAGCTTTTAGTTCTTGACAGTTGCAAACAGCTCGGTGAACGAGTAAATAATTATCTGGTTGATTTCAGAAAACATGTAAATAATGATGTAAAAAATGATCCAGCTTTTGAAGGATATTCAGAATCAAATTATATTGTAAATGTTTCTTGTCCTCGTTTCGGAAGCGGCGAAGGAAAAGCGGTTTTAAACGAATCCGTTCGTGGTAAGGATGTTTTTATTTTGGTTGATGTCTGTAATCACAGCTTAACCTATACTGTAAACGGCTATGAAAATCACATGTCACCGGATGACCATTATCAGGATTTGAAACGTGTCATTGCTGCTGTTGCAGGTAAAGCACACCGAATCACAGTAATTATGCCATTCTTATATGAAGGCAGACAGCATAAAAGAAGCGGTCGTGAATCCTTAGACTGCGCTTATGCTTTAAAAGAATTAAGCGATATGGGTGTATCAAACTTCATTACCTTTGATGCGCATGATCCCAGAGTGCAAAACTCAACTCCTCTCAGAGGTTTTGACAATTTTACTCCTCCATATCAGTTTACCAGAGCACTTCTCAGATATGAAAAGGATTTAATTATTGATAAAGACCATACCATTATCATCAGCCCTGATGAGGGTGCCCTCGACAGAGCGGTTTACTTCTCTTCTGTTCTTGGCGTTGATACCGGTATGTTTTATAAAAGAAGAGACTACAGCCGTGTTGTAAACGGTAAAAATCCAATTGTTGCTCATGAGTTTTTAGGTGACAATATCGACGGTAAGGATGTAATTATCATCGATGATATGATTTCTTCCGGCGGAAGTATGATTGATACTGCAAAACAGCTCAAGGCTATGAATGCCAAACGAGTATTCATCTGCTGTACCTTCGGTCTTTTTACAGAAGGCGTCGGACTCTTTGATGAAGCTTATGAAAAAGGCTATTTTGACAGAATTGTTTGTACCAACCTCAACTATCTCATTCCGGAAATGCGTGAACGCGTATACTTTGTAGAGGCAGACATGAGTAAGTTCTTATCCAGCATCATCGATTTCATGAATCATGATGTATCCATGGAAAATGTATCTACTCCTACTGAAAAGATTCAGGAAATCCTGTCAAAATACAATAACCGTGAAGAAGTGGATATGCCGCTTACTTAAACAAAACTTTATACTATTTCATACAACAAAAATCCCAAGCATCACTGCTTGGGATTTTCTATTTCTGTCTTCTATTTCAATCTTCTGTTTCGATTCAATAAAATTCTATTTGAAAACATTTTTGAAATATTAGTCAAGTGCTTCTTTCTTTGCTACTGTAACCTTCTCATCAAAGCATTCAAACATCTGATCTACTTCTTTTGCATCCAGTTTCTTGGTGCACAAGCTGATAAGCGGAACGAGAATAAGTCCTCCAACCATTGCAACTACACCTGAGTTGATTGATGATTTAAAGATATATGCAATCACTGCTCCATAGCCTGACATATCAATCTTGGCCAATGAGATTACCAGCTGCAGAACCGCTAAAGAGCATCCCCAAATAAAGCAAACTACAACAGAAGCTTTGGTAATACCCTTCCAGTATAAACCATATAAGAATGGTGCTAAGAATGCACCGGCTAAAGCTCCCCATGAAACACCCATCATCTGAGCGATAAATGTAACACTTGGATTTGCATCCTTGAAGATAGCGATAACTGCTGAAACCAAAATAAAGAATACAATAAAGATTCTCATAGTAGAAACCTGCTGTGCATCAGTCATATCCTTCTTTGCCGGTTTGATAACATCAAGTGTAAAGGTTGAACTGGATGTTAATACCAGTGATGAAAGTGTTGACATAGATGCGGAAAGAACCAATACGATTACAACTGCGATAATAACCGATGGCAAAGTTGAAAGCATGGTAGGTACGATAGTATCAAACAATGGCTTTCCTGTTGCTTCATTGTATTTAATGCTGTCTGCATAAAGACGACCAAAACCGCCGAGGAAGTAACAACCACCTGCTACGATAATAGCAAATACAGTAGAAATAACGGTTCCTTTATGAATATCCTTTTCACTCTTGATGGCATAGAACTTACCAACCATCTGCGGAAGTCCCCATGTACCCAGTGATGTCAGAATAACTACAAATAAAAGAGCCAGTGGATCAGGTCCGAGGAAAGATGCATATGCTCCGCCTGCTTCCCATCCGTCTGCAGGTACGGCTGCAAGAGCCTTCATAGCCTCTACTAACCCACCATTATCCTTGAGTACTGCACCGATTACAGCACAGATACCAATTAACATGATAATACCCTGAATAAAGTCGTTGATAGCGGTAGCCATATAACCACCAAAGATAACGTATACACCGGTAAGTACTGCCATAACAGCGATTACTACCCAGTATGGAATATCAAACACCAGGCCAAACAAGCTTGAAAGACCATTGTAAAGAGATGCGGTATACGGAATCAAGAAAATAAATACGATAACAGATGCTGCAACCTTGAGAGAGGTTGAGTTAAATCTTTTACCAAAGAAATCCGGCATAGTCTTCGCATCCAAAGACTGTGTCATAATTCTGGTTCTTCTGCCAAGGATATTCCATGCAAGAAGTGAGCCGATAAATGCATTTCCGAGACCTGCCCAGGTTGCAGATGTACCATAAAGCCATCCGAACTGTCCGGCATAACCTACGAAAATTACGGCCGAGAAATAAGAAGTACCGAATGCAAATGCTGTAAGCCAGGGACCTACTGAACGGCCACCCAGGACAAACCCATTTACATCTGTTGCATTCTTTCTTGTATAAAATCCTACACCAATCATAACGGCGAAGAAAACCACAAGAAGAATTGAGCATAACACTGCTGTCATTTGTTTTTCCCTCCTAAAACATATTTGTTTTTTGCCCCAGCGCCAAACACTTTAGCGCTTTTCCACTTTAAAGTGTAACATCTAAACATATCCTAGTCAATCGAAATCTTTCTCGCAGATTTCCTTCTTCTTTTGCGTTTTCTCTTTTTCGGTTGGTCTGTCCCCTGCGCTTTTTTATACTCCAAAATCGTCTCTGCAATCGTCGTATAATCCCTTTGAAAAAGTTCCTCACAAAGCTGTTTTTTCAGTACATCCTCCGGAACCGTTTCCATGATTTTCAAAATCACATTCAGCTTGCTCATACTAGCATATTTATGCATTCCGTTCAGTTCTTGAATATGTGCGATTTCCGGTCTCCAAAGCATCGCCATCTGATTTCTGAATTTAATCTTTTTTTCTCTTTTGGGATTTGGCTGAGGAAGTCTCTGAAAAGATACCTTGGCATCCTCCTCTTCTTTTTCCTCAATCACAATAATTCCCCAATATTCAGGTACATGCTCTGCCACATTTGCGCTGTGAGAACTTCCCACTGCGATAATATTATAATCAAAAAAACGGTTATAATCCTTTACCTGACGCTCGAGCCTGGCATAGGTATCTGCGTCGCTTTTGATTTCAATACCATAGAGTGCATCCTCTGTTACCATCATCATATCTGCTCTGGATTTCCCCATTGTTTTTTCTTCAATAATACGAATTTTCCCATAGGTTTCTTCCAGAAAATCTGACAAAGGTTCTCTCACATCTTTATCATACAACATAGTTTTTACTCGTCTGTCAGCATTAAAAATGCAGCCAGGTTTCCTCTCTTGCCATTTGTTTTTCTGTGACTGAATAAATAATCCGGATTATGAGCAGTACAAATATCTGTCACCTCAATATTTTCTGGTAAGATACCTGCGCCGAGCATAACCAGTACATTTGCCATCCAAAGGTCCATTTGATATTTATTCTCTGCGATCTGTTTTTCATCCTTTTGATAAAAAACGAGGGAAAGCGCCTCCTTTTGTGCTTCTGCAGACAAATCCTGAATTCCTTTTATATAAGCCTGTCTTACATCATCACTTACTTCATAGCAGTACTTACAAATAGACGGTCCGATTGCAGCTTTAATATCCTGAGGATTGCATCCGTAAACCTCTGTCATCTTCTCTACCGTTGCTTTGCCCATTCTGGCTACTGTTCCCTTCCAGCCGGAATGCGACAATCCAATCACCTGCTTTACAGGATCTACAAAATATAGCGGAACACAGTCTGCATAAAAGGTAGCCAGCGCTAACCCTTTTTCATTTGTAACCAGACCATCCACATCTGTATAATCCTTGGGAATCGTGACGCCTTTTCCCATATCCTCTTTCGTCACGACTCTGACATTCGTCGTATGCGTCTGATCCGAGCATACGAACTGACTACTGTCAATGGAAAGAAGTTTCGCAATTCTATTGTAGTTTTCATCAACCGCTTCCTTTTCGTCTCCTCTGGAATAGCTCAGGTTCATAGTTGCACATACACCCTTACTTACGCCTCCCAGTCTCGTTGAAAACAAATGACGAATGCCTTTGATTTTGGATAGTCCCGGGAAGGTTAAATATTCCAGTTGTTCCTGCGCAAATCCAACCTTAATACTGTTTTGTTCCATTCCCATGGAAATATTTGCAAAATCATAATCTTTTTTCACATTTCTGATAATCTGATACATATATTACCTTTCTGATTACACATAAGGAAACGCATTCTGAATCCATGAAATTTCCTTTTCACTGATTCCTATAACGTCAAATCGAATATTCATATGACTGCTTACCTTATATTTATTGATATAATACATGGCAGTTTTACAAATCTGCTTTTGTTTCCTATAGGTTACTGCCTCAAGCGGACTTCCCGCTCTGTTATTTTTTCTGTATTTCACCTCAAAAAAAACAAGGGTATTCCCCTGTTTTCCGATAATATCTATTTCACCGGTTCGCACCCGAAAATTGCTTTCTAACAGCGATACTCCCTGCGTAATCAAATACCGCTTTGCCATATCCTCATACTGCGAACCAATCGTTCTTTTATTCATAAAAATCCCAGCTCTCCAGACGTGATTTTTTATGAATGATTATTTCTTGCCATCCTTGTAGGCATCAATTTTTGCCTTGATTTTATCCATCTGATCCACAAAGACTAAAATTTCAGCCACCACCTCATAAAGCTCTGGCGGAATCATCTCACCGATTTCCAGCTTGGACAAAGTATCAGCCAGCTTGGAATCCTTGTGCACCGGGACCTTATTTTCCTTGGCCGCCTCTAAAATTCTGTCTGCGACAGCGCCTTTACCTGTTGCCAGAATCTTTGGTGCATCCTCAGCCGGATCGTATGCAATTGCTATGGCCTGATTGACCTTTGGTTTCTTATCGCTCATATCTATGCCCTTACATCAAAGCTTTGAGATGCAATGATTTGATGTTCTCTGTGATCTGTTATGATTTCTTCCATAATGCTGGTCTGACTCTTGTCTTCTTTTTGCATAATTTTAGCATTCATGGTATAGCCTTTTTTCTCCAGTCTTTCATTGAGCTGGTCAATGTGTGCACTGATGAAATCAATCATTTCATCATCTCTTAGATAAAAATCTGTTCCGACCTTTTGGTCAAGGAGTGTGACATGCACATCAACCGGTCCTAAATGATCCATATCCAAATGCAAAAAAGCACTGACAGAACCATCTTCACTGGCAAAATTCTTTTTATTTGAATATACATATAAATCGCCGTGTGCATCATCTCCCTGAAGTTTTAACGGAAGCTGCACATAGCTCATGGTCTGATTTAACTGCTGCATAAAATCCACATTGTCTTTCAGGTTCATCACCTGCTCAAACAGACGCGTCTCATTTAAATTCAGCTGAGACAAGCTTTGATTCATCTGACCGGTTTGCTGACGTATACGATTGTACATACCTGTCAGTTCATCCTTGTCCAAAACCTTTTGTTCATCCAAAGTCCAGGACTTTCCTACCACTTCCTTCATCGCAGATTTCATATCCTCCGATGAAAATAGCTTTAGCATAATTTCCTTGGCCTGTTTTTCAGACAGTTCAGGGCTTTGTATACTCTCTTTTAAAAAGCCAATCAGCTTTGTGGCATCCAATTTGCCTTCCTGATAGCTTTTCACGCCTTCCTCACTCATTCCCAGTTCACGAAGCAGTTCAGCTGTAGCCGGTCTCGAAGTGCCACCTGCCTGCATCGTTTTTTCCTGCGATTCATTCGCCAAATCTTTCTTTATGGTTTCAGCTGTCTGTCCTTCTTTTACATTTGCATCCTCTGCTAAAACAGAGGTGTCTTTAAATAAAACTGCTTTGTCTTCTTCAGACAAATCCTGACCGAAAATCTGTACCATATCCTTCATAAGGGTAGCTGCCGCATCTGAGTTTTCCTTGGCTACAGCAGAAAAGGCATCCATCATGGAATCCGTAATTTCATTTGCAGCTCCTAAAATCTGATGTTCCAAATTCTGATACGACTGAAACTGTTTGATATTTTCATCGGTCAGCGGAATCTGCAAACGATTCATTGATACAATATTCTGACCGCTGAGCTCCGGATGATTGATGACATCTTTATACATGGTAAGCAGAGAATTCTGATCAATCGACATGTTATTTTTCATCATCTCGCTGACCATGGAAAGCGAATTCGGCCCTACATCAATCCCTGCCTGCATCAAAGCTTTCTCTCCGGTTGCCTGTGTTGCCAGGTTCGTAAATAAACTCTTTAATATTAGCTGCTCATCATTTTTACCACTGACTACAAAGCTTACCATATCTCCCTTACCAAGAGTCATGGAGGAATCCATTTGCGCGGTCAGTGTCTGATTCCCGGACAGTTTTAAGTAAATCATGTCCCCCTTCATATCCTCTACCGTTCCCTGAAGAGTAGTTCCTATGGCTAAAGAGGGCGCACCGGATCCTTGAGACGGACTTTGTCCCTGATTGACTGCGTTCGTCCCCTGTACATTTTGCTGCTGTATTCTGTTATTCCATAAATTCGATAACTGAATCGCCATGTAGCCTTACATATCCTTTACATTAAAATGGGTTATAAACGATTTACGATGGATTGGAGATGCTCCGTACTCCTCCAATGCCTTGATATGATCCCTGGATCCATATCCTTTGTTGCTGGCAAACTGATACTGCGGCATTGCTTCATCATAGGCAATCATCAGTCTGTCCCTGGTTACCTTGGCAATGATACTGGCTGCTGCAATATTGACACTTTTGGCGTCACCTTTAATAATCGGCACCTGTTTGATATCTACTTTTGGAATGGTAACCGCATCATTTAATAATATATCGGGCGTCACTCCAAGCTCCTTAATAGCCTGTCTCATAGCTTCATAGGTTGCCTGCAGGATATTGATTTCATCGATTCTTTCAGGAGTCGCATATCCCACACCAACTGCCACTGCTTTTTCCATAATTTCATCATACAACTGATCTCTCTTTTGAGCAGAAAGCTTTTTGCTGTCATTTAAATACAGGATTTCGCAGTCTTTTGGCAGGATTACCGCACCGGCAACCACCGGTCCTGCGAGTGGTCCTCTTCCCGCTTCATCGATTCCGCAAATATATTGCAAATTGGCATACTGTTTTTCATATGCCTTCATTCCTTCCAATCGCTCTTTTTCTTTTTCTAAATCTTCAATTTTCTTTTGCGCCTTTTTCACGAGGTCCTGAATACTTTTTCTTTCATCCTCTGAATAGGTGTTAATAAAATCAGGCAGCATATCAAAACTTGCTGCCTGTAATTGTTCTTTAATATCTTTTACTGCCTGTTTTCTTTCCATTTTTATATACCTTTACTTATCTGTATCTACTGTTACTTTTCCGAAAGCATTAAACGGATAAATTCGAAACCAAGCTCTTCCGACAATCTTATCCCTCTTTACAGGACCAATCGCCGGATCTCGGCTGTCTGAACTGTTGTTGCGGTTATCTCCGAGGACAAAATATTCATCTGATCCCAGATATACAGTAGAGGCTGCCAGCCCAGGCTCCTTGATAACCTCCATACCATAGGATTCCTCCAACAATTCTCCGTTGATATAAATATTACCGGTATAATCAATCATAACCGATTCGCCCGGCAGACCCACGACACGTTTGATATAATAGGTATTCTTTTCATATTCATACGGAAATACCACGACATCAAATCTCTTTGGATCATGCTTTTGATAGGTCATTTTTTCTACGATTAAGTTATCTCCGTCGCTTAACAGATTCTGCATGGATGGTCCGTGTACAACGGTTCTCTGTCCGCAAAATGTAATCACTAAATATGTCACAATCAGTACAGCCAGCAAATATAAGCTGTATCCCAATAATTCCTTTAATAATCCATTATTCTTCATAAGATGAAACCTCTTCTAACGTTATTTTACCAAGTCTTCCGCTTCTAAAATCATCCAGCAAAAGATTTGCAGCTTTTCTGATATCCGGCTCGTCCATTTTGAGAAGGCATTTACGAAAGACTGCAATCTGACTTAAAATCTCTAAAGCCTCTTTATCATCCATATCCTCTTTCATAAGCTCCGGATTGATTTCGTATCGTTCCGCTAAAAGCTTTGGATATTTTTTAGCCATAAACTGAATCAGTTTAAATGCCATATCCTCCATATCCAGTATTTCATCGTTCATGGAACCGATGAGTGCCAATCTGAGCCCTACAATCTGATCCTCAAACTTTGGCCATAAAATACCCGGTGTATCCAAAAGCTCCAAAGTTTTGCTCAAACGAATCCACTGCTTTCCTTTGGTTACTCCCGGCTTATTTCCGGTCTTGGCACATGCCTTTTTTGCAAAGGAATTGATAAAGGTTGACTTACCAACATTCGGAATACCGACAACCATAGCTCTGACCGGTCTGTTCAAAATACCGCGCTTACGATCTCTTTCAATCTTCTCCTGACAGGCCTTGGCAACAATCGCATTGATGGCTTTCATATCCTTGCTTTCTCTCGCATTCAGAGCCAGTACAAAGAAACCCTTTTCTTCAAAATAAGCGGTCCACTTTGCAGTCTGTCTTTCATCCGCCAAATCTGCCTTGTTTAATAGAATCAGACGGGATTTATTCTGTCCCAGTTTATCAATATCAGGATTTCGACTGGACTGCGGTATTCTCGCATCTACCAGCTCGATCACTAAATCTATTAACTTAATGTTTTCCTGCATCATACGAACCGCTTTGGTCATATGACCTGGATACCATTGATAATTCATTTTTCTTCCTCACTATCCTATCTGGAAACCTTTTCCATCAGACCTACCGGAGTATCTCCGCTGGCCATATGGAACCAGACTTTACCAATAATTGTATCTCTTTTCACAGGTCCGATATTTCCGGATCTGGAATCCTCACTGTTATTTACATTATCTCCCAATGTAAAGTATTCTCCGCTTTCCAATTTAATCGGATTTTCGGCGATACCGGCATCCTCAATTTTATCGTATTCCACGGAATGATATAACAAATCATTTACATATACTCGGCCGCCCTTGATCTGAACGGTATCACCCGGAACTGCAATGACTCTCTTTACATAGTAATGGGTATTGCTGTTGCCGTTTGGGAAAAAGACAATGACATCACCCTTTTTCGGTGCAACAACACGATATATAAATCGGTTAATCAAAATTTCCTGTCCGTTGTATAAATGCGGTTCCATGGATACTCCGACTACACTGGTTCTCATTCCCACACAGTATACCAGTACAGAAGCCAGCACCAGACAGGCAATTGCAATAAATACATAATTTAATATTTCTCTCAGCAGTGATGCATTCACTACTTTCTTTTTCTGTCGAAAACTTAATCCTTTTCTGCGTCTTCTCATAGCTCATTTCCACCAAAGCATAGCAAACTACTCATAATCCATAAAATTATACCATAAAGCATGTATTTTACCAAGAAAAAAAGCAGAATACCAAGTATCCTGCTTTTTAGAATCATTGAAATTATTTAACAAGCTCTTTAACTTTAGCCTTTTTACCAACACGGTCTCTTAAGTAGTAAAGTTTAGCACGTCTAACCTTACCACGTCTGATAACTTCAACCTTCTCTACGTTTGGAGAGTGAAGTGGCCAAGTCTTTTCTACACCAACACCGTTAGATGTCTTACGTACTGTAAATGTAGCACGGTTGCTTCCGCCCTGAACTTTGATTACGGTTCCTTCGAAAACCTGAATTCTTTCACGGTTTCCTTCTTTGATCTTTCCGTAAACCTTTACTGTATCACCGACTTCAAACTGTGGTACATTTTCTTTTAACTGAGCTGCTTCGATTTCTTTAATAATCTGATTCATTGTGTGTTCCTCCTTTAGTGTCGGATGTTCTTGAAATACCTACTGAATGTACACAATTGTCATTCTATATAACAGAGGACCATCTCCTTCTTTCACAACAACGCTAGTAGTTTATCATATCCAATACCTTTATGCAAGCATTTTTCCTTGATTTTCCCACTTATTCTGCTACTTTTTCTTTCTTTTTATCATGAATCAGTAAATATCCGATACACAGACCTACTACAGCTACCACTGCTAATATTGCAATATCCATAGGTTCCAAGTTTTCTTTCAACAGAACCGGTGCTACCTGCTTAATAAGCTCCGGCTTCTTCATAGCCAGCACGGAGAAGAAGTTATTGGTAAAATGCATCAGCATACTCATGAAAATAACTCCTGTTTCATTTACAACCATGGCAAAGGCAAAACCTAAAAGACCGGTTGTAAAGAACTTGAGCAGGTTCATATGCAAAAGACCAAATAAAGCACTACTAATCAACATCGCATAAATAGGTTTCATTTTTGATTTTAAGGAACCCATGAAAAATCCACGGCAAAGGAGCTCTTCTCCGATAGCAGGCATCAGCGCAACTACCACTACCAGCATCCACATTGGTTTTTCCATCATAAATTCCAAACTTTCATTGGCATGCTGTGCACTCTCCTGCATAAAATGCGAAAGTACTAATGAAACCAGCATAACCAGCGAATAAGTTCCTACCCATGTAAAGAGGGCACCGAATATGTATTTAATCTTTGGAACCTTCAGAGAATACACCTTTTTAAAATCTCCCTTTAAGTACCACAAATAGATCATAGGAATGATTAAAATTAAAAGCTGTACGACTACGGTTCCAAAGAACGGTCTCTTAATCTGAACCATACCTCCGATATAGAACATAGCCAAAATTTCCAAACAGAACAGTAAAATAACATCTCCGAATCCCGGAATCTGGTTCGGTTTCATTTCACTTCTCTTGTTAAAGATTTTCAGTGAAGTCATACCTTCGGCAAATAATACTTCTTCACTTGAATAAATCTTTGATAACAGCATAACTGCCAACAATGAGTAGACGACATTGGATAACAATACGATACCAAAGGTCGCATAATCATAAGTGAAGCTGAACAGCTTCATAATCATCAGCGAAATATTGACTACCGGAATGGTGGCTGTCATACCATTTAATTCGATATTCGGTACCATAGTAACCAGCGAAGCAAACATAAATACCAGCATAACCGGTGTGACATAGTTATTGGCCTCCTTGTAGCTCTTTGCAAAGATACATACACACATGCTGACTGCTGTCATAAACAAAGCAAAGAACAGCATAACCACAATAGAGAAAAGAATGGCCGGAATAAAGGTAGACACATCCAGACTGACCGCTGCATCCGTACCGCTCGCCGACATACCGAGCTGTTTGAACACAAAGGCAAAAGCGGCTCCCATCGACAATATATTGAGTATCGCTGTCACACAGGCAATGACTGCAACAGCCATAAACTTACTCATAATCATTTCAAAATTAGTAACCGGAAGCGTTAATAAGGTTTCCAGTGTACCTCTCTCCTTTTCACCGGCAGTTACGTCGATGGCAGGATACATAGCGCCCATCATAATGCTGACAATAATCATCATCGGAATGGCACCACCTAAAACATTACCCATTTCTTCTTCCTTGGAAGAAATGTTATTACGTTCTGAGCGAATCGGATGAAGTACCTCTTTTTCATCCAAGCTCAGTTCATTCATCTTTTCCACCTGAAGCTGTTCATTATATAAATCCAGCAAGGTTTCTACTGCTACTCTGGCAGTAACGGATTTATTCTTTGCTGCCTGATATGTAATGATATAAGGATTCTCTTTTCCCTCATCATAGGTAAGTGCTGCATCAATGGCATCATTTTCCATCGCAGCAATCATATCTGTACCGGTCTCTAAATCCATATCCTTGAGATTAACAAACTCAACGGTATACTCTAATTCCCGATCATCTTCTTCCTTGTCCTTTTGCTCTGTCACAATCTTCTTTAATGCGTTCAGATCATCTGTGGCAACCTTTTCTACTGCAACCTTATATACCGTTTCTGTCTCTGTCTGAGCAATCGTTGCAAAGAGCATTGACATACCAACGAGAAGCATCGGATATAAAAGCACCGGCAATACTACCATCATAAACAGGGTCTTTTTATCTCTGAAAATATCTGTAAGTTCTCTTTTAAAAAGAGGAAGTACTTTATTCTTATTAAACATTTTTATTTATCCCCCTTTTTATCATCTGATTCGATTGCAAGGTCTACATCATAATTTTTCATAATACTATGAAAGGCCTCTCTTAAGTTTGCTGCATGATTTGCCTGCAAAAGTTCTTCTACTGTTCCGCTGGCCACAATCTTTCCCTGATATACCATCAGAATTCGATCACAAAGCACTTCTGCTTCCTCCAAATAATGAGTCGAATACAATACTGTTTTACCGAGTTCTTTCTGTTTTTTCATAAAAGATACAATCGCATCTGCGCTCAAAATATCCAGACCTAAAGTCGGTTCATCAAAAATATAAAGCTTTGGCGAATGAATCAGACATCTGGCAATAGAAGCTCTCTGTGTCTGACCGGTTGATAAACGTTCAATATAGTTGTCAATGAATTTTCCCATATCAAGAACGTCGCAAATCTCTTCGATTTTCGCCTCGATATCTGCCTCCTGCATTCCATATACACGGCCCAGCATAGTCAGCATTTCTCTCGTTGACATACGACGAAACAGTTTTGTATTACCGGATAAATAGCCGATGTTTTGCTTCATTTCAATCGGATCCGAAATAAGCTTATCATCAAAGGTCAAAGTTACGCTGCCTTCTGTCGGCTCCATTAGGGTTCCCAGCATACGAAGAAGGGTTGTTTTTCCGGCTCCGTTTGGTCCGAGAATTCCAACGATTTCTCCCTGCTGCACTTCAAAGGAAATATGATCTACTGCGTAAAACTCTTCCTTTCTGGTTTTCTTTTGACTGGTTTTCAGCAGTGATTTGCCTTTGGTATTTTGGTCCTCATCCAAAACCACCTGACGCATAAACTGCTTACTTAGATTTGTTACTGTAATCATGTGTCTCTTTCCACCTTTCCCACATATCAGGTCTTCTCTCCTGAGTTCGGAGCATTGCCTGTTCTAAACGCCATTTTTCCACATTGGCATGATGACCGCTCATCAGTACCGGAGGAACCGCTTTGTCATGCCAGACCTCTGGTCTGGAATACTGCGGATATTCCAAAAGTCCGTCTGTAAAGGACTCTGTGACACTACTGTCATCATTATGTAATACTCCCGGTACCAATCTGGAAATGGTATCTACCATCACCATGGCCGGAAGCTCTCCGCCTGTTAATACATAGTCACCAATCGATAAATAATCAGTAACTACCTCCTCTAAAACACGCTCATCGATTCCTTCATAATGACCACACAAAAAGATAAGCTCCTCTTCCTGCGCCAGTTCCATTGCTTTTTGCTGCGTAAAAGTCTCTCCCTGAGGTGTCATATAAATCACTCTGGTATTCGGATTTTGTTTTACCGCCATGACTGCATCATATACCGGCTGGGCCTGCATCAGCATTCCTGCTCCGCCGCCATACGGATAATCATCTACCTTACCATGTTTTTCTGTTGTATAATCTCTGATATTCACTGCATCGATACTCAGTAAGCCCTTGCTAACTGCTCTTCCGATAATACTGGTATGAAGTCCGTTCATTACCATTTCAGGAAACAGTGTTAATATATGAAATTTCATATTCTATCCTTTCATTTCTTGCGTCGATTGTTTACAATCGAGGCCATTCACTATTTTCATATACTACTTGATACTATCTTTTTCAAAATTTTTTAGCTGACAGATTCTTGGATGTCATATATATTCCGATCAGCATACAGACACAGGCTGCTAACTTCATTCCGGTAAAAATACCACTGGTAAAATCATTCGTAGCAAAACGGTCAAATCCGATTGTAAAGAAATAAAACAAATAACCAATCAGCAGGAATGCATTCTGTTTGATACCCGGTCTGCCGCATACACTATCCGGATCACGTCCGTTCTCTTCTAAAATGGTTCGCATTCTCTTGTTCACCTTGAAAATCTGGAAACAGAATACGAGAATAATAAAACCGATAAGTGCTGCAAAATAGTATCCTTCATGTATTCCGTTGGCAGCTTCAAACACTTCAATAAAATATGCAATCAGTTCAATGATTAATGCCACCTTGAAAATCTTACGAGTCTTTTTATAATGTTCAATTTTAGAATCCACATCACTGAACAATTCGAATTCACCATCTGCTTTGAGCTTTCGCAAAATTACCCAAGGGCCATAAACACATACAATTTCAATTCCCTGTTCACTCATAAACTCACGATATTCAGTGGATACACGTCCAAATTTTTCTGCAGTATCTATCTGATATACATATTTTCCCTTTTCACATTCATCAAAAAAATAAAAGCCTGCTTTGAAGCCTGTCAGAGCATATCCTTTTTCTGACATTTCATTTAAATATTCAATTTCCTTATCCTGATCATATCTGATTTGAAACTTTACCATGATGATTCTCCTTTATCTATCCGTATTCATAAGCTGCGCATGATCCAATAATTCTTTTAATCTGTCAGCTTCCTGTGTGAAAACACTACGTCCCAATTCTGTAATAATATATTCTTTCTTTTTTCTGGATTCTTCCTGAGCACTGTATATTTCGATATATCCCTTTTTCTCCAGGGTTTGCATCGCTCCGTACAGTGTACCGGCTCCCATATTGATTCGACCGCCGGTTAGTTCCTGAATATCCTGAACCACTCCGTATCCATGATTCGGTTTTCTTAAAGCCAGAAGAATGTAAAATACAGATTCTGTTAATGGTTGATTCTTATCCATACTCTCTTCTCTCCTTTTATATCTTTACTATTCATTTCATATATCATGTCTTCGATATATCAGCCATCCGATATATCGTCTCTCGATATGTTGTAACCATAATATATCAGAACCCGATATATTTGTCAACGATATATTTGAAACTTTTTTAAAAATATAAAAAAAAAGAAAAAGCCCCTTAAACAGACCATATCCATGTCAATTTAAGGGGATTCCATTCCGTGATAAAGTTTTATTCAGTTGATTCAGTTTTATTCAAATAATCCCGGCATCTTGTGTATTGTCACAACCTTTTCATCCATGTCGACTTTTAATACACATTCTTTAATTGCCGGTATCAATACCTCTTTTCCGTCTAATGTATCAATCGCATACACATCATTGGCACCTGTCTGGAGTACATCGGAAATTTCGCCCAGTTCTTCGTTTTCATCTGAAACAACTTTTAGTCCGATTAAATCTGCGATAAAGTACTCACCTTTTTTCAGCTTGACCGCATGTTCTCTGGTGACATAGAGATTTTTCTTGGTAAAACGTTCCACATCATTGATATTGTCATATCCTTTAAACTTTAAAATCACAAACTGTTTAAAGAATTTGACACCCTCCACTTCCATGGTAAGCTGTTCCTTTCCGGTATCTAATATCAGTTCAATTCCTTTTTTGAAACGCTTTACATCGTCTGTTAAAGGAAACACCTTAACCTCGCCTCGAATACCGTGTGTTTGTGTAATAGCTCCAACCTGTAATAAATCTTCCATATTTTCCCTTTCAGCTTTCTTTTTCTATAACGTATTTTCGCAAAAAACCGCCAGATAAAATCTGACGGTTTCTATTCTTAGATAATCTCTACATCTACTCTCTTGTTTTCACCTAAAGAAGCTGCTTTTACAACGCTACGAATTGCTTTTGCGATTCTACCCTGTTTTCCGATTACTTTACCCATATCGGAAGCTGCTACATGAAGTTCAACAGTAATGTTTTTTCCTTCTTCCTTTTCGGTAACAACCACTTCATCCGGATTATCAACGAGAGCCTTTGCAATTACCTCGACTAATTCTTTCATAATCCACCTCCAAAGTGTTATGGCAAGTTTATAAACTAAGCTGACACCCTAACAAATTATTTAGAGATGATTCCTGCCTGTTTGAAAATCTTGTTAACTACTTCTGTAGGCTGAGCACCTGTTGCTAACCATTTCTTAGCCAGTTCTTCGTCTACTTTGTATGTGCTAGGATCTGTGTTAGGATCGAAGTATCCGATTTCTTCGATGAATCTACCATCTCTTGGGCTTCTAGAATCTGCAACTACGATTCTGTAAAAAGGAGCTTTCTTCTGTCCCATTCTTTTTAATCTGATTTTTACCATTTTTGTTTCCTCCGTTAAATAAAATAAATATATTGTTTTCTATCTGAATAGTGTCAGAACGGAAATTTCATTTTTCCCATTCCCGGGAATCCGCCAAGGCCGCCTCTGCGTCCTTTTTTACCGCCCATCATACCAGGCAATTGTTTCATCATTTTCTGACTCTGTTCAAACTGTTTAATAAAACGGTTAACAACCGCAATATCCACTCCTGCTCCCTTTGCAATTCTGTGTTTTCTGCTAGGGGTTAAAATTTTAGGATTTCTTCTTTCCTGAGGTGTCATAGAAAGCACAATTGCCTCCATACGTGCCATTTCTCTTTCGTCAATGGCATCCTCAAGCTCTGAAGCACTGATACCCATACCCGGCATCATGGAAAGAATTGATGACAAACCACCCATTTTTCGCATCTGCTTCATACTCTCAAGGTAATCCTCAAAATCGAATTTACCTGTTTTCATCTTTGCAGCCATTTCTTTTTCTTTGTCTGCATCGATTTCCATATTCTCCTGTGCTTTTTCAATCAGGGTAAGCACATCACCCATACCCAGAATTCGGTTTGCCATACGGTCCGGATGGAACTGCTCTAAATCTGAAAGCTTTTCACCCATACCGGCAAAGAAAATCGGTTTTCCGGTAACAGCCTTTACTGAAAGTGCCGCACCACCTCTGGAATCACCATCCATCTTTGATAAGATAACTCCGTCGATTCCTACCTTTTCATCAAATTCCTTGGCTACGTTAACAGCATCCTGACCGGTCATTACATCGACCACCAAAATTGTCTGATGCACATCTACGTTTTTCTTTATATCTGCCAGCTCTGTCATCATGTCTTCATCAATATGAAGTCGACCGGCTGTATCGAGGATCACTAAATTGTGTCCGTTTTTGGTCGCATGTTCCAAAGCAGCTTTTGCAATATCCACCGGGCTGTGATTTTCTCCCATAGAGAATACCTCAACGCCCTGTTTTTCACCGTTTACCATGAGCTGTTTGATAGCAGCCGGTCTGTAAACGTCACAGGCAACCAGTAAACACTTTTTGCCTTTTAATTTATATTTTCCTGCAAGCTTTGCAGTGGTAGTTGTTTTACCGGCACCCTGAAGACCACACATCATAAGTACGGTGATGGATTTACCCGGCTGGAACTGAATCTCTGCGGATTCACTACCCATCAGAGCAATTAACTCTTCATTAACAATTTTAATAACCATCTGACCGGGATTTAAACCGTTCATAACGTCTGCACCAATGGCACGTTCTTCAACCGTTTTTACAAACTGCTTTACTACCTTGAAGTTTACGTCCGCTTCCAAAAGCGCCATTTTAACTTCTTTCAATGCAGCCTTTACATCTTCCTCAGTCAGCTTACCTTTTGAACGAAGGTTCTTAAATACATTTTGAAGTTTTTCAGTTAAGCTTTCAAATGCCATGTATTACAGCTCCTCCATAATCTCCAAGGTCAAACCTTTGATTTTGTCCAAATCTGTGGTTTCATTAATCTGTGTAATCTTGGCCTTAATTTTATCAAACTTTTCAATCAGATGAAGCTTTTCTTCATACCCGATCAATATCTTATCGCATCGCTTGATCAAATCATGTACGCCCTGTCTTGAGATTCCATAATTAACGGAAAGTTCGGTAAGAGACATATCATTGTAAACCGCGTCCTCGTAGATTTCTCTCTGATGAGGAGTTAACAGTTCACCATAAAAATCATATAAGATTCCTTGTTCGATAATCTTCTCCATACATACACCTACTTTTTCTCAACCTTAGCTATCTTACAATAAACAAACAAAGGTGTCAAGTATTTTTTCTTGACACCCTAAAATAATTCTTTTTTATACATTTTTCTATGCTGTTCTGTTTGCAATTGCTCGTACCGGCTTGTATAACACTGCATAAATTGCGATATTTGCCAAATACTCCAGGAAAAGTCCCGGAACCTGTGCCAGTCCGGCTGCAAAACCGCCATATAAAATACCACCGGTCACAGAATATCCTACGAGCGGAATCAAAGTAGCCACGATAAACGCCAGCAAATCTCTGACAAATTCATTTTTTACAGGCATCTTTCTCACCTGATAAAAAGCCAACGGCATAAGTGCTTTGATAATCAGCGTCGGAATGGTATATACCGGATAAGAAGTTAAATCTGCCAGTGCAGATCCAATACTTCCGGCCATGGTACCGTAAAAAGTCGGCATAAATAAGCATCCGAGCAAAATCACACTGTTTCCGACATTAAAATATCCCAGTGGTATTGGTATCTGGATAAATCTGGTCACCACAAATGTAAAAGCTGCCAGCACCGATGCAAAACAAAGATTACGAATCCCCTTATTATTCATTTTATTCCTCCCAAGGTCTGATTCGATAAACAGCACCTATCTCATCACAGATTACCTGACATTCTGCCTCATCATCTTTTGAGATTGTGGTATCTACTGTTGTCATCATTACCTTAGGAAGCTTTTTTGCACATTCTCTCGCGAAATCAAGCATCGCATCAAACGACTGTTCACCAAATTTACTTCTTACCAGCTTTAAATACTCTTCTTTATGCGGATTATTCAAGCTGATGGAAACTGTATCTACGTACCCTACCATTTCATCCACGATATCACGGCCGTTAATTAAATTACCCATACCGTTTGTATTGACACGTACATTTTTATGATAGGTTTCTTTTACATATTTTGCTACCTGAAGCAGCAAATTAAAGCTTTCTGTTGGTTCACCAAAACCGCAGAATACAATTTCTCCATAGTTTTCAACATCAAACTTTCCAAAAGCCTCTACGACTTCTTCAAAGCTTGGTTCTCTCTCGAGCCAAAGTCTGTCTGACTCACCAATTCTGTCCATAGTCTGTCTCAGGCAAAAGGTACAGGAATACGGACATTTGTTGGTTAAATTCACATACAAATTATTATGTACGACATAAACTAATTCCATTGTTTTACTATCTTTCTCCTTTTGTGCATCACACATTATTTTAATTTATATAAAAGCTCTTCAAACGGTACTCCGTCAGTCAGCGGAATATCCATTTCAATTGCCTTTTCAATACATCTTTTTACAAAATGCGAAGCCTTTTTAACTGATTCATGGAAATCTACACCGTTTACTGCATCTGCAGCAATGATTGCAGTAAAAATATCTCCGGTACCGGATCTTTGTGTTCCGACCTTTGCCGTTTTAATCAGATAGCTTTCCTTACCCTCTTCATAGCAGTAATTGCTGATAAAATGGCCTCTCGGAATACCGGTAATCACAATTTTCTTTGGTCCCATGGCAGAAAGCTTTTTCGCAATTACCTCAATCTCTGAGTTCTTCATCGCTTCATTATACGGAGTTCCGGTCAAAATACAGCTTTCTGTTAAATTCGGTGTAATAATATCTGCATATCCGACCAGCTGTTTCATTTTATTACAAATCTTTTTGTCATAGGTTGGATACAGATTTCCGTAATCTCCCATAACCGGATCGACGATAATGAGATTTTCCTCTGACTTAAACATTTCAAAAAAGTTTTTCACGATTTCAATCTGACGAGCCGAACCCAAAAAACCGGTACAAATACCATTGAATTTTAAATCAAGTTTATCCCATTCCTGCATATAGGTAGGCATATGCTTGGTAAAATCTGTATAATAAAAGCTGGCAAAGCCTGTATGATTTGAAAAAATAGAGGTTGGCAATGGGCAACACTGTATTTTCATTTTAGAAATAATCGGTAACTCTACTGCCAAAGAACATCTGCCAAATCCCGAAAAATCATTGATTACGGCCAGCTTTTTTTGATGATTGTGAGACATGTATTTTTCTTCACTTTCTGTTTACTTTGATACCAAAAATAATCTACAACTTCTAAAATATCATATTTTCATGTATTTGCAAGCATTTCTTTTACTTCACGATTCGAAAACCTCGGAGTTCATATTGTTTTTTTTCGGTTACATCAAAAAGCTCTCGCACCAGCATATCCTTTAGTTCGTCATCATGCAAAGGAAGCGGTAAATGATAATCCACGCCTGCCTCCAGCGCACGGATTCTCTCCTCCTGATACACATTCGAAGTCACGGTAGCAATCGTAATATCCGACAAATCCTTTCTCTCCATCTTTCGAATCTTCATCGTAGCTTCCAGCCCATCCATGATTGCCATATGTGCATTCATAAATATCATATGATACTCTTCGATCTCAGATTGTTCCAACATATCCAGTGCTGCCCTGGCACAGGTTGCAATATCTACCTTGACTCCGATATGTTCGAGCTTTAGCTTGGTTATTTCTCTGCCTATCTCATAATCATCGACCACCAGTACCTTAAAGTTTTCAAAATCCACCTGATTCAAATCATTTGCCATACGGCGGATTCGCATCTGCTGCTCAGTCTGAGCCAGAGATGCTCCTTCTACTCTCAGCTGCAGTGTTACCCGAGTACCGCCTTCCTCTCGGTTTTCAACCCACAGCTTTCCTCCCTGCTTCTCAATCAGACTTTTTGCCAGCGGAATTCCCAGTCCCTTGGCCCCCATTTTCTGATCGGTGGAAACAAATTCATCGAAAACAGAAGTTAGCATCGGCTCACTAATCCCCGGTCCGTCATCTGAAAAAACTAAAGTCGCCCATATAGACTCCTTATCCAGCCATTTCGAGGTGATCGAACATTTCGAATACCCGTTTTCATAGCCATAAGCCAGAGAATTCCCCATAATAGCCATAAAGATTTGTGCCCAGCTGATTACATCCCCCATAATTACACTGAGCTTTTGATCCTCAACCTCAAAGATTACCTTCTGATTCTTTTTACAGGCTACTTCTTCCAGCATTTCTGCGATCTTATCCAAAAACTCTCTGAGTAGAATCGGTTTATGACTGCTGGCCTTGTTTCCGGTATCGAGCGCCGACATATCGAGCATATGATACAGTATACTGCTTAGCTGAGATGCACTCGTTTGTGCCTTTTCTATGTATGCAATTCTTTGATCCTTTGAAAGGGTATGATCTGTTGCCAGACTCAGCATCCCGTTTAGTCCGTATAAAGGTTCTCTGATATCCTGCGATACATTCAGCAGAAAATCATTTCTCACCAGGCTCGCTCTTTGTGCCAGCTCTAATGACATTTTAGCTATCTCTTCTTTTTTTCGTCTTTCATCATACTCATCTGTGATATTCTTTTTTACCATCATAAGTATTAAATGCTCCTTATGAGGAAAACGAACAAACCTCAGCAGCATTCTCTGAAGTTCCTTTTGCAGAGCTTGATCATATACATACTCTGAATAGGATATTTTACAGTCTCCGTTTTGATTGATGCATTCCAGTATTTTTACAAAGTCCAGCGCTTCACTTACCTGCTTAAAGTCATCTCCGGCATAAGCCGCCCTGACTGATTCCAGCAAATCATTTTGAATGTCTGAAAATGACCTTTCGGTTTGCAAAACCTCTCCTCCGGGTTTCCCGGTATATAAATATTCATAACCGCTTCCTGTGGTAATATTATAAAATACCAGCTTTTCATAACTTTTTGGTAAAATATCCCTTACAATAAAATTCCCGATTTTTTGTTCATCAATTTCATCAAATATCCGCATTTTTCCCTCTTTATCCTTTTCTTACACATCTACACCGTATTTATTTTTCTATATTTTTTCATACACAATTTCTGTTTACAAAATCTCAACCTAATATATCACAGCCTATTGGCCTTTCATGTCATATTTTGTCGATGAACCTTATATTTTTTCTTCAAACAGACTTTTATAGCCTTCTCCGTATATCTCACCGGCATTTGAAATGATCAAAAACGCCTCCGGATCACTTTTCTTTACCAGTTCCTCGAGCCAATAAACCTTTTTTCTGGGTAGTACACAAAACAAGATTTCCTTTCGCTGTCCGGTATATGCGCCCTTTGCTTCTAACAGGGTGACACCGGTATGCAGATGATGCAAAAGCTGATCTCGTACAGTTTCAGGGAAACGACTGATAATATAAATTAGTTTCGCCTGCGCCCTGCCATAGAGTAAATAATCCATGGACTGTGACACAATCACACTGGATAAAAGTGCATACACCAAAGCCTCCGGACTGTGAAACACGACGCCTGCCATCACAACCACCAGACTGTCTAATAGCAGAAATATCCGGCTGCTTTTCATATGCGGCCATTTCTTTTTTATGATTTTCACGATTATATCAATTCCGCCGGTTGTACTGCGTCCAATGAAAATAACCCCCATACCAAAACCAACCAGTGCGGAACCTAAAAATGCTGCCAGTAACGGATTGGTCGTTATCGCCCTACCCTGAAATAGAAGGGATAAAACATTTGACATGGCAGATACCAGCAAAATGGTCCCCAGCGTAGATAACATACTTTCTTTTCCCAGCCTTATCAGCCCTAATAAAAGAATCGGAATATTCAAACACAAAATAACCGTACCGACCGGCACCTGATAAATGGAATGCACTATAATCGCAATTCCCGTAACACCACCCGGTATTAAGTCAAATGGTGATAAAAATACAGAAATTCCAATACTGTACAGCGCCGCACCCGAAAATATATAAAGAGCCTTCTTCATACCTTTTTCTCCATCTTTTGCGTCGATTGTTTTCAATCGAGGCCAATCACAGTTTTCATTCTATGCATTATCATATCCCTGTACAGAATTCTTATTCATAAAAAAGGAATTACATCGCTTTTCGCGATATAATTCCTTTCTGATAATAAACAAATCCGTAAAATCGGTATTAGATATTGGTACGAACTACCTTTGGCTGATATCCGTTTTCTTCCAATGCTTTGATAATTTCTTCTTTATGCTCTGTTCCAAAAGCCTCTAATGTAATACGAAGCTCTACAGCCGCATTTCTGTTGGTAGATACAAACTGGTTATGCTCGAGCTTGATAACGTTACCATTCACATCCGCAATGATACCGGCTACTCTGTGAAGTTCACCCGGCTTATCCGGCAAAAGAACAGATACCGTAAAGATACGATCTCTAAAGATAAGTCCCTGCTGTACCACCGATGACATGGTAATTACATCCATATTACCGCCGCTTAAGATAGAAACCACCTTTTTGCCCTTGAAATTGAGCTGTTTTAAAGCCGCTACGGTTAATAAACCGGAATTTTCAACTATCATTTTATGATTTTCTACCATATCCAGGAAGGATGCCACCAAATCCTGATCCTCAACTGTGATGATTGCATCCAGATTTTTCTGAATATACGGGAAAATCTTTTCACCCGGTGTTTTTACTGCAGTACCATCTGCAATCGTATTTACACTCGGAAGAGTTACTACCTTCTTTTCCTTGAGAGATGCCTGCATACAGTTTGCTCCTGCAGGTTCTACTCCGATTACCTGAATCTTTGGATTTAAAAGCTTGGCCAGAGTAGAAACTCCTGTTGCCAAACCGCCGCCGCCAATCGGAACGAGAATAAAATCTACCAAAGGAAGCTCCTTTACAATTTCCATGGCGATAGATCCCTGTCCGGTAGCAACTGCCAAATCATCAAACGGATGAATAAATGTATATCCGTGTTCATCTGCGAGCTCATATGCCTTGGCACAGGCTTCATCATATACGTTTCCGTATAAAACCACCTCTGCTCCATAGCTCTTGGTACGATTCACCTTGATTAATGGTGTAGTAGTTGGCATTACAATCGTTGCCTTACAACCATACTTCTTTGCTGCATAAGCAACTCCCTGTGCATGGTTTCCGGCTGAAGCGGTAATAATACCTCTTTGTCTTTCTTCTTCAGTCAAAGTACTCATTTTAAAATAAGCACCTCTTACCTTGTATGCACCGGTAAACTGCATATTTTCAGGCTTTAAATAAACCTTATTCCCTGTTTGATTACTTAAAAATTCACTGTAGATAAGTTCTGTCGGCTGAGTTACTTCTTTGACCTTTTCAGAAGCTGCCTCAAACTGTTCTAATGTCAGCATTGCTGCTGTTTCTGCCATTTCAATTCCTTCTTTCTTTGTCTCACTTGCTTATCAATCGTGGCTGATTTAAACATCTTTTATATAAATAATACCGGCATGATTCAGAATTAAACTTCCTCATCTTCCGTATCATCCTCTTTTTTTACATCAAATAATGCATCTACAAACTGGTCTGCATCAAATTTCTGTAAATCATCAATGGTTTCACCCACACCAATATATTTTACCGGAACCTGAAGTTCAGACTGAATAGCCACCGCAATACCACCCTTGGCAGTTCCGTCCATTTTAGTCAGAATAATACCTGTAAGGTCCGCTACCTGAGCAAATTCTCTGGCCTGATTGAGCGCATTCTGTCCTGTCGTTCCGTCTAAAACTACTAAATTTTCTCTGTGAGCATTCGGAAACTCCCTATCAATGATACGATTGATTTTCTTGAGCTCCTCCATGAGATTTTTCTTATTATGAAGTCTTCCTGCAGTATCGCATAAAAGCACATCCACATTACGTGCCTTAGCAGCATTCACTGCATCAAAAATAACACTGGCAGGATCTGCATCTTGGGCACCGGCTACCATTTCCACACCCGCTCTGTGACTCCACATCTCGAGCTGTTCAACTGCAGCAGCTCTAAAAGTGTCAGCCGCAGCTAACAATACTCTTCTGCCTTGATCCTTTAATTTACCGGCCAACTTTCCGACACTGGTGGTTTTACCAACACCGTTTACACCGATTACCAAGACAACACTCTGCTTTACTTCAAAGTCATAAGCGGTTTCACCTACGGCCATCTGCTCTTTGATACTGTCAATTAAGAGCTGCTTACATTCCATAGGCTGCTTGATATGTTTTTCTTTGACCTGCTCTTTTAATCGTTCAATGATATCGCTGGTTGCATGTACTCCGATATCTCCCATGATGAGAATTTCTTCGAGTTCTTCATAGAAATCATCATCAATATTGGAAAATCCGCTAAATACCGAATCGATTCCGGATACAATATTGTTTCTGGTTTTGGTCAGGCCTTCCTTTAATCTGGCAAAAAAGCCTTTCTTTTCTTCACTCATTTTAATTCCTCTTAGTTCATCTATTTCTATTTTGATAACTGATTTTCAATCAGATTTACACTAACCAGTGTAGATACACCCTTTTCCTGCATGGTGATACCGTACAATCTGTCGGCTCTTTCCATTGTTCCTCTACGATGTGTAATCACAATAAACTGGGTAAACTTGGTCAGTTTATGTAAGTAGCTGGCAAAACGTCCGACATTGGAATCATCCAGGGCAGCCTCAATTTCGTCCAAAAGACAGAACGGAGAAGGCTTTAAGTTCTGAATCGCAAATAAAAGTGCGATGGCGGTTAATGCCTTTTCTCCACCGGATAACTGCATCATATTCTGCAGCTTCTTTCCTGGTGGCTGAGCAATAATCTTGATACCTGCTTCGAGAACATCTTCATCCTCCATCAGTTCGAGGGTTCCGTGTCCGCCGCCAAACATTTCCTTGAATACCTTATCAAATTCCACACTGATTTCTTCAAATTTTTCATGGAACTGATTACGCATTGCTTCATCCAATTCATCAATGATGGCAATCAAAGCTTCTTCTGCACTTACCAAATCTTTTTGCTGATTTGACAAAAAGCTGTATCGTTCCATCAAAGCCTTGTAATCTTCAATCGCATTTACATTGACATCACCCAGTCTCTTGATAGCATCCTTCAAACTGCCGATCTGCTTTTTCATTGCTGACAGATCATTAAAGTCAGGATTACGAAGCTCTGAAGCCTGTGACAGGGTGATTTCATATTCATCCCACATGTAATTAATCTGATTTTCCAAAAATTCTTTCAGACGTTCCTTGCTCGCACCGAGCTTGAATACATCCTTATCCAGGGCACTAATCTGCTCGCTGAGTGCTTCACGTTCTGAGAAAAAGTTCTTCTGTTTTTCAGATAATTCCTGTTTTCTGGCAATATCTTCATCCAGCTTTGTCTTGCCCTCATCCTGCGAGGTATAAGACGCCTTGATGGTTTCCTTCAAGCTTTCAATCTCTTTTTGCTTGAGCTCGACATCATCCTTGGACATAGAAAGAGATTCCAAAATTTCATCCAGTTCTCCTGTGATACGACCGATTTCACCATTGATACGGTCCACATTTTCCTGCATAAAGCCTTGCTTTTGAATCACCATTTCGCTGTCCATTTTCAGTCTGGCAATCTTTTTTGCCTTTTCAGCTTCATCCTGGCGAAGTGTATCCAGAAGTTTTTGTAATTCTTCAATTTTCTTGGTGATCTCTTCTTCCTGTTTCTGAGAATTTTCGAGATCCTGCTGTGCCTTCTTCTTGTCAGACTCGATTTCCATCATAGTCTGCTCAATTTCCTTGGACTGCTCCATCAGTTCTTCAAAGCCCTGTCCGGATTCATTTTTCTTTTCCTGAGCAGCAATTACATTTAATCTGGCTGTATTTTGAGCGATAAAGGTTTCCTGCTGTTTCTTTCTGAGCTCTTCCATCTTTTGTCTGTGCTCAGTTCTTTCTTCCTTTATCTTTGTAATCTCTTTTTCGATTTCTTCAATCTGCTTCAGGCATTCCTGCTTTCTGTCTTCCAGTTCAGTCAGCTCACGTCTTCTTCCGAGGAGATTACTGTTATTTTTAAAGGCTCCACCGGAAATTGCTCCGCCAGGAACCAACAGTTCACCTTCCAAAGTTACCATACGTACGCCATAATCATATTTCTTGGCAATCTTTACTGCCTGATCAATATGATCCACTACAACAATACGTCCGAGCATTGCCTTGGCAACATTCTGATACGCCTTGTCTGTTTTTACCAGATCACAGGCCATTCCGATAACGCCCTTTTCCTCCAATACTTCCGGAGTTTTAAACTTCTGCGGATTTTCAATACTGGTCAGAGGCAGGAAAGTCGCACGTCCGAAACGATTTTGCTTTAAAAAGCCAATCATCTTTTTGGCTGTTTCTTCATCCTCAGTAACGATATTTTTGATATTTCCGCCGAGTGCGATTTCAATCGCGGTTTCATATTCCTTTGGAGTCTTGATGATATCAGCCACTACGCCGACAATTCCCTTATTACCGGATTTTTGCTCCATAACCTTACGAACACTGTTATCATAGCCTTCATAACGCTCTGCGATATTGGAAACCGATTCGAGCTTGGCCTTTGCCTCATGATACTTTGTCTGTGCACTGCGAAGCTCACTATCCTTATCTGCCAGTCTCTTTGAAAAGCCGGCAGTCTTTTCTTCCATTTCCTTTTGCTGCGCTGCAATATCCTTGATTTCCTGATTGATTTTCTGGAATTCCTCTTCGAGTTTTTCAATCATTTCATCCTGCTGAGCCTCTTCAGACTTTGCATGTACGAGTTTTGAACTAAGCTCTGCTTTTCGGATACTTACCTGCTCGAGTCTGGCATCAAAGCTGGAAAGTCTGGCCTTAATACCACCTCTGTCATTTACAGCATTTAAAATCGTTGTCTTACCCGTTTCAATTTCTTCATGACAATTTTCAATCTGATTTTGAAGCATGGTTAAGTTCTTGTTTTCTTCTTCAATGACTGAAAGCTTGGCTGCGCTTTCATCATCAAACTGTTTCTTTTCTTCTAATATTTTAGACTTTTCGTCTTCTTTTTCCTGAATCTGAGCACGAATCGCATTTTCTCTCTGTTTGAAGTGCTCTTCATTTTCGCCCTGAGCCTTGATCTGCTCCTCAAAAATACTAATCTGAGCCTCTAATTTTGTACGAATTTCAGAAGCATTACTAAGCTCTGCTCTCTTTTGAACGATAGATTCCTCTAACTTTTCAATCGAGATGGCAATACGGTCATATTCGCCTCTGATCTGTTCATACTTTTCACGGCTTTCCTTGAGTGCATTCTCAGATATATCATAGTTTTCACTTACCTTGGTAAGCTTTTCCTGAATTTCCTTGTTTTCAACGAGGAAGATGTTGACATCGAGTGTCTTCATCTCTTCTTTTTTACGCAGATAAATCTTTGCCTTCTCAGACTGCTTTTCGAGTGGCTCTACCTGCTTTTCGAGCTCGGATAAAATATCGTTGACACGAACCAAATTCTGCTTTTCATTTGCAAGCTTCTTCATGGCCTCGTTTTTACGACGTTTAAACTTTACAATTCCGGCAGCTTCATCAAACAGTTCTCGGCGCTCCTCCGGCTTACCGCTCAGGATTTTATCAATCTGACCCTGTCCGATAATAGAATAGCCTTCCTTACCGATACCGGTATCATAAAAAAGCTCATTAACATCACGAAGTCTGCAAACACTGCCGTTAATCAAATATTCACTTTCACCGGAACGATACAAACGTCTCGCAACCGTAACCTCAGGATAATCAATTGCCAGTGAATGGTCACTGTTATCCAAAGTAATGGCTACATACGCATATCCCAAAGGCTTACGATTCTGTGTACCGGAGAAAATAACATCCTGCATAGAAGCTCCTCGAAGCTGCTTTACACTCTGTTCTCCGAGTACCCATCGAACCGCATCGGCAACATTACTCTTTCCACTACCGTTTGGTCCTACGATACCTGTAATACCATTATGAAATTCAAATAAAATCTTGTTGGCAAAGGATTTAAATCCGTGCACTTCAATACTTTTTAAATACATAAAACACCTGCTAAATTTCTTCTATTCTTTCAGCTTCAAAATAGCTTCATAAGCCGCCTTTTGCTCTGCCGACTTTTTACTTCTGCCCACGCCCTGACCGAGTTCTCGACCTGCCAGATTCACACTGACAAAAAAGCTTTTATCATGTTCAGGACCTTCTTCCTTTAAAAGCTGATAGGAAATGTCTCCAAGCTTTTGATTTTGTACCATTTCCTGCAAAATGGATTTGGCATCATAAAACAACTGCTTATGCTCCAAATCATTTAAAACAAATTTCATGATAAACGTCTTGGCATTCTCCAGTCCGCTATCTAAATATATTGCTCCGATAATCGCTTCAATGGCATCTGCAATAATCGAATCCCTGTCTCTTCCGCCGGTTGCTTCTTCACCACGACCAAACAAAAGATGTTTTCCGATCTCCAGCTGTCTCGCCGTAATAGCCAGTGCAGGCTCGCAAACACTTTTCGCTCTGGTTTTCGTCAGATTTCCCTCCGGCATATCCGGATACAAATGATAGAAATAATCACTGCTGACCATTTCCAGTACAGCATCCCCTAAAAACTCGATTCTCTCATAGCTTTGCAGCTTGTTCATCTTTTGCTCATTGGCAAAGGATGTATGAGTCATTGCCTGCTTAATCAAATCCTTATTCTTGAAGGTATATTCAATTTTTTCTTCCAGCTTGGAAAAATCCAAATAATTCATAGCGATTACCTTTCAAAAATCTCAATCAAAACTTTAATCAGAAATCTTGCTCTGAATCAAAGAAAGAGCATCTCCAACCGTTTCTACCTGTTCCACTTCTCCGGCATCAAAGGTTACATCAAATTCTTCTTCCAACTTCAGTACAATCTGATACGCATCCAGAGAATCTGCCCCTAAGTCTCCCATCAGGGTAGACTCTTCAAATATTTCACTTTCATCTACAGACAGGACATCCACTAAAATCTGTTTTAATATATCAAGCTCCATGAAAATGGCCTCCTACTGCTCATCTGACTTTTGAATTTTCTCACGTATTTTTTCATTAATGCCCTGTTCCTTAAAGGTTAAGCACTGCAGAATCGAATTTTTGATTTCTCCGGACTGACTGCTTCCGTGAGTTTTTACAACGAGTCCGTTTAATCCGAGCATCGGAGCTCCGCCGTACTGCTCAAGATCAAAAGTTTTCAAGGTTTCCTTGAGCGCCGGTTTCACTAAAAGTGCACCAATTTTACTTCTGAAATTGCTCATCATACCTTTTTTAATCTTATTAATTAATGTACTTCCAACCCCTTCAAAGGTCTTCAGTACTACATTACCTACAAAGGCTTCACATACGATGACATCCACAGTTCCTGCAGGGATATCACGTGCTTCGACGCTTCCTACAAAGTTGATATCCGGACATGCTTTTAATAATGGGAAGGTTTCCTTTACCAATGCATTTCCTTTTTCTTCTTCCGCGCCATTATTTACGATACCAACCTTTGGATTCTTTACACCCATAACACTTTCCATATAAATAGAACCCATCTTTGCAAACTGCACGAGTGCGGATGGTCTGGCATCCACGTTTGCGCCGCAGTCAATCAATAATGAACATCCTCTTTCATTATCAGTAGGAATAAGCGGAGCCAAAGGTGGTCTCTCTACACCTTTAATACGACCTACCAGTACCTGGCCTCCTACCAATACAGCTCCGGTACTTCCTGCAGAAACAAAAGCATCTGCTTCGCCGTTACGAACCATCATCATACCTCTTACAATAGAAGAATCCTTTTTGCTGCGAATCGCATTTACAGGTGGTTCAGCCATTTCGATTACCTGAGTAACCGGAACAAGTTCCAGACGGCTCTTGTCATATGTATATTTACTCAGTTCTGCCTCAACAGGCTCCTTTAATCCCAACAAATAAATGAAAACCTTTGGATTTTCATTTAATGCATCTACTGCTCCTTTGACTGTGACATAAGGGGCATTATCTCCGCCCATGGCATCCACAACTACTTTGACTAAATCTTCCACCTGAATATCCTCCTTTATTCCTAAAGATCTTTCTCATCATTAAAAAGACCATAAAAGTCTAATTTATAGTTTACTAAAAAGCATATAAAAAAGCAAGAAAAAAGGACTTCCAATTCAAATTGAAAGTCCTTTACTAATCTTTATACTATAAGAATTATTCAGCTACAGAAATGATTTCTTTCTTGTTGTAGCTACCGCAAGCCTTGCACACTCTGTGTGGCATCATTAAAGCACCACATTTAGAACATTTTACTAATGTTGGAGCGCTCATTTTCCAGTTTGCTCTTCTCTTATCTCTTCTACCTTTAGAAGATTTATTCTTTGGACAAATTGACATCGTTACACCTCCTTATCACGCGTTAAAGATATCTTTTAGCATAGCCATACGCGGGTCCGGAACGAACGTGTCACATCCGCACTCTCCCTCGTTTAAGTCCTTACCACAAACTTTACAAATTCCTTTGCAATCTTCTTTGCAGAGAACCTTCATCGGCCAGTTTATCATGATTTCATTGCCAAGAAGTGCATCAATGTCCAGCTGATAGCCATCCATATAAGGCATTTCTTCGGCTGCTTCAGGATCCTCCAAATCACATTCCCTAACCATCTCATCAATGGAAAGTGAAAAATCATACATCACTGCTTTTAAGCATCTGGCGCAAGGTATCTCGCACTTGAGCTCGCAGCTGCCGGAAATCTTGACCTCTCCCTTAGCGATATTTTCAAACACTAAATGAATGTCTGATTTCTCAATGACCGGATATGTTTCATATCCGTTTGAAACGATGTCCTGTTCATAAGGAACATCCATTTCCATTACTTTGTTTTCACTTGCAAAAATGTTCGTTAGGTTATATAACATGGCATACTCCTATCCACACTCAACCAATTATACAGATGCAATATCTGTTTGTCAACTAAATATTTATATTATTTTGCCTTTTTTATCTATTTGTTGTATGATGAATACATATTTTGAAGTATTTCACACAACATCTGAGAAATGTATCAAAAAATGGATACACTTTCTATTGAAAATCAAAAGGAACAAAGACAGTATGACAAAATATTTAAAAGAATACAAGTGGCAATTGCTACTTTCTCTGGCGTTAACCATAGCGCATATTGCTGTTGTAATAAGACGTGACCTGGTTACCTTTCACATGCCAAGCCCGGCTCCGGTTTATGCCTATCTCGTAATTGGCTTTATGCCGGTCTTTATTTTTGCATTTTATTACTTATTATTATATGTACTGAAAAAGCTGTATCAAAAGGATACCGCTCTTTTATCCTATGCCAAGCCTTTCCTGCTTTACTTTGGCTGTATGACCGTGTTATGGATTATGACCTGGCCGGGTATTTTTAAAGGCGACGAATTCTATGTCATAAAGGCGGTAACCAATTTCGATCTATCTCCTGCCCAGTCAGGACTTACGAGCTTCTTTTATATGATAGCTCTGATGTTCTTCCCGTCTATGGCAACCATAGTCCTGTTCCAGCTCATCATAGTTTGCTGCATCGTAGCTATTTTAATGCATGACTTAACAGAATGGATACCGGGTAAGCTTTCCTATTTATTGTGGATTCCGCTCTTTTTCTTTCCGGTACTCGACGGCAATTTGTTTACACTTCGTGCTACGATAGTCGGATACCTGTTTTTATATCTGGTAATAAAATTCTACTGTCTCTGCAAAACAGAGCAGGCCAACACAAAATCCGTTTGGATTATGGCTGTTCTTTGCGGACTGTTAATTGCCTGGAGAAGTGAATATATCTATTTACTGTTATTCCTTCCTCTCGGCTTCTTCTTATTAAAGAAAATATCACTAAAAAAAGCGGTTCTATTTTTACTGATCGGTTTTATTAGTTTTCAGGTATGTAACATACCAAACAAAATCGCTCTAAACGGAAGCAACAAATATCCGATTTCCCTGGTACTTAATCCTCTGGCCAATATGTTTACCGAGGTGGAAACCCTGAAAGGGCCGGATGTATATGACGATATCATGACTATTAACGAATTGGTTGATGTACAGCTTTTAAAGCAAAGTGCATCCCCTCGTAATATCAGTCAGTACTGGAACATTCCGGATATTCTCGAAAAAGATACCCTGAACCGATTTATGTCGGCTTCCTTTAGGCTGATTGCTTATAATCCCGGCAAGTTTTTAAAATACAGAATACAGACCTTTGCCTATACCAATGGTTTCTATCCGGACAGAGTCAATCACCCGGGCGGTGAATGTATCAGTGCCATTACGGATTTAAACTATTATGATATGGACTATAAAACCTGGTTTGTCTGTATGAAGGCGCCTCTGGGAAGAAACCTTCGAAAGAATGTGATTTCTTTACTGGCTTTTAGAGACTACAATCCGGATCAGGTCAAAACCTTTGGTCCGTATCCTCTGGTATATAACTGCGTACCTGCTATCGCATTACTGCTTATCTTATTTATTATTAGCATCTTTAAAAAGAATGGAACAAACCTAATTACCACACTACTCATTGTACCAAGTCTGGTGCTTATCTTTTTAACTGCACCGGCCATGTTCTTTATGTACTACTTTGGTTTTTACCTGTGTGCATATTTCTTTAGTGTGATTATGATTTTGCAGCTGTTTTGCAATAAAAAAATAATTTAACAAATCTATACATCTATATGAACCCGATGTGAATTCATTGCTAGCAGTCTTGGGTTATCATAAATCATCCGATTGAAAACATGTTTACAGATTTATATCAGAAAAAGGCACAAATAACATTTTCGTTATCGTCATTACTTCATAATGGCTAAACGAAAATGTTATTTATACTAATAATGCACCTTAATCGGAAATCCTTATTCGGAGTGATAACTAATAATCGCTATTTCAAATAATCATTTGTTTTAATCAGATTTGCTCTCTTATTATCAAGTTCATCTTTACTAATCTGAACATCATATTTATAGAAAAATCTGTCAGCTATTTCATTCTCGAGTGTTTTTAATTCTTCTTTGTCCACAGGTTCTTCCAAGAAAACAAGGATGATTTCAAACCTATCAAGCCTATCAATCGAAGATCTGAGTGTGACATTGATGAGGACTGTAAATGTCCTCGTTGCAATGCTCCTAGCATCTACCTGTATAAAAACAACGGTTCCAAAGGTCAGCTCATACCATAGTTTTCTACCTCCTGTCATTGATAGAAAACTTGTGCCTATATGCGTCAAACTAAAAACAGTCTATGGTTTCCAAAGTTCCTTAAATGCAGGAAAACTGTTTAAATAAATTCTTTAACATTTTGGAGAATGTTCATCTTTTTTCTTAGAAGCACACTTCATATTTGCCATAAATAGGCTAAAGTTGGCTGTCAGAAGAAATTTTATAAGCCAGTAAATCACAGAATAATTCATAGATTTTTAGAACATGCCAGTATCGGTGGATGAGCAGTTTTGTGGGAATATTGGTGGGATTCAGAATGTAGAATTCAGAATGAATTAGAACAGCGTTGTGATATTCGAAAGCACGGATGTAGATGAAAGAATTTGCAGGATATGGAATAAAGATAGTTTTCAATCATCCAGTATTATCTGTTATTGCTAGCATTGTCTGTATTGATGACCTCTATGCGAATTCAGTTCTAGCTGTCTATGGTTATGATAAATCATATTAAGTGAAAACTTAGTTGTTGCTTTATATTAGAAAACCGTACAGATACTATGCTTTTCAAAGTATCTGCACGGTTCATGTTGGTAAATTTAGTGGAACAAATTATCGCTTTTTAATGCAAAAATTATATAAAAATACCGCTTTAGAATTGAAATTTTAGGCATATGTATTACTATTATCAGCTTGGTCTTTACGAATCATAATTCATAATTATTCTCTTCCCTAATAAAATCATCTGGAAAGATACTACATTTTTTTTCTTTCTCAAGTAATCCAATTAGAAATTCCACAACTCCACTTCTATATACTTGTTTGTCTGCATATCTTGAGGAAAAAATAACAATATCAATAGAGTTCTCTGTATAATTCCAAAATAATTCATCACCATTATCTGTAATTCCCCATGGAAAGAGCCCTTTCCCATTCTCCCAAAATTCAAATTCACATATCTCAGGTAGCTCTTTCTTCATTACTTCATATGCGTCTTTCATTTCATTAAATTTATTAACTGTATTCAAATTTTCATACTCAGAAAATGGGGACAAAATCCACAAAAAATCGTTTATAGCACCTTCACCATAATTATTGATAAAAAGTTTATAATCAATTGGAAATTGAATATCAAACATATCTTCTACCCTTTTCCAATCATAATCATTGGATGTTTGTTTAAGAGATAAAATACTTTCTAATTTTTCTAACATAATAAATCCTACTTTCTATTTAGAATTGTCTGATAAATATAAAAACCGTTATCTCCAGTTGCTTTGATTGTAATCCCTGAAGAAATTAAATTATTCCCCTCATAAATAGGTTTTACTGAATACTGGACAATTTCACCAGATTCAACCGCTTTTCTCACAGAAGCTTCAACTGAACTCATTACTGGATGGTTTACTGGATTTTGGAACAAAGTGGTTAAATTTCTTGGGTCATCACCAGCACCTCCTAGCTGATTTCCTAACAAATGACCTCTTGCATGTCCAGCTTTCTGCCCACCAAATCCTGCAGGTTTAATTGATGATTTAGCTGGTGAACCTGTTCCTATCATATCAGCAGTTATTGTTGCATCTACTCCAGTCGCTCTTCCTAATGAATCTAATTCACCATAATGTATCGAACCAGTGCCACCCTTTATCGTATCTCCACCAATCAACTTAGCAGATCCTCTATTATTTCCCAAAGCCTCCTTAGTTGCCTTCTTGACTGCTTCACCTACTCCATCTCTGGCTAGTTTTGCAGACATTTTCTTGGCACTGGAAATGGCTCCTCCGGCTCCTGCTACTGTGGCTATCGTTCCGATTGCCATATTCAGTACATCTCCACCGGTTGATTTTCCTTCGGCTCTGTTCTTCTTATAGGACTGATATGAAGATAGTGTGACCCCGGCACTTAATGCTGTTTGTCCGGTATATCCGATTAGTTTCGTGGTATCCTTGATATACTCTGCCGCCTTACATGCCTTTGCTGCGTACTTGGAACCCTTAAATGCCAGTTTACTTCCGCTGGCTACTACGCTTCCTGCAAATGGAATCGCTGCCACCAGACTGGTACTTGCCATCAGTGTATTACCTTCCATTAGGTACATGATACCATTGATTAAATCTGCTCCGTCCCAGAAGAATCCTATGACATCAAATACAGTATGAATAAAATCCTTGACTGTTATCTTATCATCCTCTATCGGACTTAATCCAAATGGGTCTACCTGATTAATCGGATTACCCTGTACATATGCATATCTGTTT
>JAZUKG010000133.1:0-1697 GCA_045643145.1 Lachnospiraceae bacterium
TCCGTTTTTACTAATCGCTGAGCCGAGACTGGAAGGCGGGAATTTCTATATTGGAAATCAGGAATATGAATCTCTTTTGAGCGAGATTATTCGCACCTATATGGAACAACTGAATTTTAAACCGGAGCATTTGATTATGGCAGGACTTTCTATGGGAACCTTTGGTGCTTTGTATTATAGTTGCGATTTGCCGCCTCATGCGGTAATACTGGGTAAACCACTTACTAATTTGGGAGATATTGCTGCAAATGGGAAGTATTATAGACCCAGGGAATTTATGACGGCAGCAGATGTTATGCTGTATCAGTATAAAAATTCGGATTTGGATTATGTAGAGGAATTTAATAATCGATTCTGGAAACGGTTTGATGAGTGTGATTTTAGTCATACGAAATTTATTGTGGCATATATGATTGAAGATGATTATGATTCGCATGCATATAGCAATTTATTGTCACATTTGCATTCCGAAGGAGTTCAGGTGTATGGGAAAGGTTTGCACGGAAGACATAATGACAATACCAATGGAATTGTAAACTGGTTTGTCAGTCAGTATAAAGATGTATTAAAGAATGATTTTTTACGAGAAACATAGATATTGAGGATTTTGATATGGTTGGAGACAGCTGGAATGTCTATTGGAATGAATATGCATCAGATACCTATTTATATGGTTCTAAAATTCAGTTCCATCAAAGGGATGATATTGAATTTGAAAATCATTTGATGCCACCGGGAACGGTAATTAAACAGTGGACATCAAAAACAAACTATCAGAGAGATCGAATAGAGCCGTCTTTACCGCTCATTGACGGAGAGGGCAGATACAGGATTGCAGCTGCAGTGGATACGCTGGAGGGTGAGCATATTATGCTGCGGATTGTATTTTATGATCGATATGAAAATGAAGTGGGAAATATAGCCTTGTGGGATAAGGAAACCCATTTTAAGTGCCCGATTACTACATATAGCTATAGTATTCAGTTATTGAATGCCGGAGTGACGAGATTTCACTTTCATTCAATCGGAATATGGGAAGTAACAGATGAAGAAGAGACTGAAGTTAAAAGGAAGAAGACTAAAAAAACTAAATAAACTTCTGAAAAAAATCAAACGCTATCGTTTGGTTATGGAATCCATGTCAGATGCACAGCTTTCCGGACTGACCAGAGAATTTAAGCAGAAACTTGCTGACGGAAAAAGTCTGGATTCCTTGTTGCCTAAAGCTTTTGCAGCGATTTGTGAAGCAGATTATCGTATTTTAGGAAAACGACCTTATGATGTTCAGATTCTGGGCGCCATTGCGCTTCACCAGGGCTACTTGGCAGAGATGAATACCGGAGAGGGCAAGACCTTGGTTGCTACTATGCCGCTTTATTTAAATGCATTAACCGGAAAAAGTACGATTCTGGTTACGACCAATGAATACTTGGCACTTCGTGATGCGGAGGAAATGGGACCGGTCTATGAGTTTATGGGACTTACAGTTAGAGCCGGTGTTCAGGCGAAAGCTTCTGATAGATTTACAAACGAAGAGAAAAAGGAAATCTATGCTGCGGATATTGTTTATACTACACATGGTGTTTTAGGATTTGATTATTTGTTCAATAATCTGGTTACTTCGGCAGAGGACAGATTTTTAAGAGAGTTTTATTATATTATTATTGATGAAGCTGATTCTGTTCTTTTAGACAGTG
>JAZUKG010000134.1:0-2109 GCA_045643145.1 Lachnospiraceae bacterium
CTGGGATCCATTCAGTGCTTTTACCTGTTTATCGGCCAAAGTCGCAACCAGCACAGAAAACGTAGTAATCCACACATACTGGCTTCCCAGGAATCTTACTACGAAATTCATAAAAAGACCATTTGGTTCAAAACCATCAAATAATCCTGCGATCAATCTAGACAAAAATACAACAGCTACTGCATAAGCAACATTTAAAGCAATATCCTTTAACGAGATTTCTTTTCTGGACCAAAAAGCCGCCGCCTGTGTCTTCGCTTCCTGCGCACCCGCTCCAGATTCCACTTCCTGAATCATTGGATGCTTAAAGCGTTTTCTAAAGAATGCAGAACCAGAAATTGCAATCAAAACGAAGAAATAAGCGGCCATCAAGAGGTTATCTGCTACAGTTGCCGCAGCAGTTACATCAGCTCCAGCCGCATACTGAGATGCCATTGCAGCAAAATTTACACCTCCACCGATATAGGATCCAGTCATAATAGATGCAACTCTAGCCAAGTCATCTACATTTACGTATAAACCCTTTAACAGGTAAAAAGCAAGAAAAGCTCCTACTGTTGTACCAACAGCACCTATAAAAAAGAGAATAAGCATACGCCCCGTCTCTTTCCAAATACGTTTCAGGTTACACTGCAAGAGAAGCATGGGGATCGCCATTGGAACAATAACGCCCCACACGATGTCGTCATAAAGTACACAACTGGTCGGTATAATTCCTAGATTAGCAAGCACCATTGCCATCAGCAGCGCAACAATCGCTCCTGATATTTTTGAGGCCCATCGATACTTCTGCTCCGACCAAATTGAAATAAATACGCCAACACACAATACTACCAAAAGTCCCCAAGTGTCATCTGCAGCAATCAAGCTTTCTCGTCCAATACAATTCATCCAAAAATTGGCAAACACATTCTTCTCCTTTATTTCTCTAGATGAATAGTGAAAATATATCTATATTCGCCTTTTATAAAAGGATTGGAAAAAACTAAACTCGGTGGATCAACCCCCATTTACATTTTTCGGACTCAAAAACTTTATTTTATGGAGTATGGTATGAAAAAGCTTTTGATTTCTGCATTTGCCTGCACGGCAGCAATGCTAATCGCCTGTGGCGACGACGGCAGTTCCGCTGATGACACCACCGATTCCTCCAGCAGCGTTGCCGATGCATCTTCCTGCAGCAATGTCATAGAATCTGGCAGCAGCATTTTTTTCCACCAAAAAGGCTGTGGCATTCCCTGCATTTCTGCTAAAGATACCACAACTATGTTTTTATACTCGTACGAGGGGCCAGACAGTGCCGTGACGGTGACTAAATACGAATATCCTATAGAAAATAAAGAAGCTGTAGAAAACTGTTTAGAAGCCTTTGCCGAAAAGACCGATGAACAGAAATTGGACTGCGATTCCGTCATAACAACAATCAATCCATCCCAAAACATGACCTATATGGACTTAATTTCTTTGGTAGAGAAAGAATGCAAGCCATTTCTATTAGAACCTTTTTTATGAGGCATAACATGAAAAAGCTTTTGATTTCTGCATTTGCCTGCACCGCAGCAATGCTCACCGCCTGTGGCGACGACAGCAGTTCCACTGACAGCGAGATTGTAGAATCCTCCAGCAGCATTGCCGCAGGATCTTCCAGCAGCGACTGGGCCCACGAAAGTGTCGGCGGTTTTCTTTGCGCTTCCGCTAGTGATACTATCACCATGCTCAGATACCAGTACGAGGGACCTGACAGCGCCATGAAGGTGGCCAGCTACATATATCCAAGAGTGTACGAAATGTACGATGACGTAGAAAAGGTCTGTGAAGAAGCCAAGGCAATTATAACAGCAGAACAGAAAGTGATCTGCAAAACCCATGTCACGATCATCAATCCGTCAAAGACAATGAGCTTCGACTCCTTATTTTCCTTGATGGAAAAAGAATGTAAAGCGGGTACACTCGAGATTACTTACGACCTAGTAGACCCGGATGAAGTGAACGAAAATTGACACTAAAAACTACTTGCCTAAAGCCTTCTGAATAGCCGGTTCCAAATCCTTGCCAGTAACCGCAGGTTCAAAACGGCCCAGCACTTCGCCATCCGCACTTACCAGGAAC
>JAZUKG010000135.1:0-2217 GCA_045643145.1 Lachnospiraceae bacterium
CACCAAGAAGTCAAAAGCCGTAACACGGTTCAAATCTCATGCTGAATTTGTTATCTCATATATCAAATTGAGGGGATACAAAAGATAGCCATAAAAATAGCTATCTTCCGTTGTATGGTGTTCTTTGCTTTGATGTCAAAATCATTCTGAAAAATAAATAAAAGTGATTGAAGGAGCCGCGTTCTGCGGCTTCGATACAATCTATTACGCTGAATGATTCGGATATTTCATCATAAGCAGATAATCTGCTTGATTTCAACCCGAAACAGCGTGATCTGGTCTTATCATATCATCTGAATGAACCTGAAAAGTACGATAAATCTGCGAAAAAACTACATATATCGCGCAAATTGTTCTGCTTTCTGCAATATGCGATTGTATTCGACGAAAAAAATGGAAATATATAGATAAGTATATCACTTTACCGATATATTGTCAAGCTTTTTTTGCACGATGTGTAAAATAATACGTACTCAAAAGATTCGAAATCACGGAGTTTTTCGCATTTGACGAATATTCTTTTATATATATAATGTCACAAGATGTGCCAGTTTTCTAAAATAGCACAAAAGTTTATGCAGTTATACAAATACCCGTACATTTTTGACTTCTCGTTCTGTAATATCTTTAGAAATTATGGGCAATGCTTCAACTATCAAAAATTGTCATAAACATTGCCGTGAAATCAAGCATAACAGCTTGTATTTCACGGTATCTGTTTAGTGATTATGCGCAATTCATAATGCTGGATATTTTCTAACAGGAATCATATTGCAGAATCCATCCTTATTCATTATTTTTCTTGAATTTTAGCCTGACTTTTGTATCTGTAATCTGTTCTACATATTCACAAAACGGCTTCAAACTGGCAGGATCTGTCTCCATCATCTTTCCATTATTGATATTGACCGGATTGATCATGATATGAGAATGGTAGTAGTCACATTCTTGATCCGGCTGATGCGTACAATAGAGTGTCTGGTAATTTTCATCAAAATATGCGGCTGTTTCCCGTGTATATGCACAGGCTTTTTCCGCATTGATGCCCGGTTCATTATAAGGCAATATCACCTGAACATGAGAGCGATTCTTTGTCTTTCCGAAATGCTCCTTTATGCTCTGCATCTGCTTTACAACCGCCTTGTCATCCGTGTAATTTACACCGTTTCCGCCAATCATCAGCTTGCGATCATCGCTCATATACTGCGCGAGATGCTCCAGATGCTCATCGTCGCCCGGATTTCCACACTTTACGATTACAAGTCCCATATCGAATCACCCTCCATTCTTATTTTTGCCGCTTCTTCCGGCGCAAATGCCTCCAAAGCATCTGCGGCATGGTTAATGACATTCTGGAATCGGACCTTTTCCGCGGGAGAGATCCCATCGCAGCCGTGAACCGAGACATATCCCATATAAGTGGACGCCTTCATACCCTTTGCAGTCGCTTTCTTCGTCACAATAGCCTCTTCTCGGCTGTTTAAGCGAACAGATATGGGCCTTGTAGCTTCCTCAGTCCGTTTCTTTGTCAATTCCTGCTGTTTTTGACTCTTTGTTTTCATAGTGAAAACCTCCTTCAGTATTATTGGTATATACCAATTGATGATAATAGGGGCTAACTTGATATCCTATTCATATTCTCTATAGTCTTATAGTTTATAGAATCTTACGAAAGGCATGCAAGCGTCCCTTTAATTGAAATGTCATACATTTCAATTATTTATATGTACTGTCAAATTGTTGATTTTTGGAATAGATGCCGGCCTCGTGCCGGCATTTTTCTATTTTTTTAAATTTCTATATATATATTATTTATATGAATGCGGCGGCATCCGCATCCAATCTATGTGAAGGGAGGCTTTTTTCATGTTCAACAATTCGCGCTACCTGACCGCCAGCGTAAATGCATCCATTCCACTGAGCATCCAGATGTTCTTATGGAACTGCATTGACCTGTTGCCGGCGGAACGCGACTATCTGCAAGTATTCGAGTTGCAGCCATGCGCCGGAATGCAGCAGATACTGCACTCATCAGAGGAACCGGAATACCATATGCGGTTTCTGATTCCAACCGATGAACCAATCACCGCGAAAATCTATGTGATTGATGATGACAGTCACAGTACCATGTTATTAGCCGATGAATACTAAGACCCGCCTTATGGCGGGTCAAACTGTTTTTATGGAGGTTTACTATGAAAGAGGAAGAAAGAATCT
>JAZUKG010000136.1:0-1547 GCA_045643145.1 Lachnospiraceae bacterium
AGTTCCCATTTTGTGAACTTGAAAAACAGATTGCTTTTGTTACAGATAACGGCAACGGTTCAAAATGAACCGCTGATTTTCGTATGACACAGCTGCCTGATATGGAGTGGTTCATTTTGATCCACCCCATATTAAGCGTAACGCATTATCTATGATTTGGTCTGGGTCAAAATGGCCCAGACCACTAATCGCCAAAACAGCTTATACGATGGCATTCATTTCAAGTGGTCACTTTGACCACTTGGGACTTATCGTAACGCTTGTTCTTCCGACATTGTAATTATGATACGGCTACACTATCTGCGAGAAAGGGGACTGACAACCGTAGAACCGGCATTATCACCGAAATCGGAAGGAAGAACATATATCCCCCACGCATTTACAGACGAGGAACTTCGTAGATTTTTTTGTGAATGTGACCGGATCGTCCCATTACGTCCGGAATTAAAATACAACATGAAAAAGATCACATGCCCTGTCTTCTTCCGGCTTTTATACAGCAGCGGAATCCGCACTACGGAAGCCAGATATCTGAAAAAGGAAGATGTTGACCTTGAGCATGGGGTACTGAACATCAAAAGGATATGACCAGCACTATGTAGCTCTCCATGAAAGCATGACAGAGCTTTTGAAACAATACGACAAAGCGGCTGGGTCCATTCGCCCGGATCGTACTTACTTTTTTGAGACCCCTAATGGGAAGTATTATTCCAGACAGTGGGTTACGCAGACTTTCCAGTGTTTATGGGAAAAAGCGAATGGAAAGCAGAACAAGGCACACTGATAGATTTCTGTGGTCTAAAAAAATAGAAAAACACAAAAAGAAATCCAAACTTTTCTATCGTACAATGCCCTATTTATCAGCATATCTGCGTGAAAGTTTGGATTTCTTTAAAGTTGGGATTTTACAGCAAATCCAAAAGTTTGGATTTGCTGTACCCATTCCATCTGGTCGGCGACTTTCAGGTTATCAGTGACATTTTCCTGTTCTGCCATCTGAGTTACAATGTGGTCAAGGCGTTCCTTGCAGGACTGGTCGATTTCATGCAGATGATCCCAAAGCGACCCGTCCATCAGCATGGCAGTGTAAATACCATTGTGATGCTCCTTCAAGAATGTACGCCGCAGGCGTCCATATTTGCCGAGCGGAGTGTCGCTGCCTTCGGGCGGAAGCAGGTTCGGGATGAGATAATCGTCTTCCTGACGATATGTGCCGCCCATTTGTTCATACAGAGATTTCATAAAAACAGGCTCCTTTCGTGTTGATTTTCAGCGGTTATAAGGGATTTTTCTTCTCCTTTCCTATAACTGCTTTTCAATTCACCACAAATGAGCCGCAGTCATATGTATTAGGTGGGTGAAACCACCCTTTACATAGTAACTCTTGGTTCTGGATGGAGTTACTCTCTCCATCCAACTGATCCTCATTGCTGAGGCGGCAGTACAGAATCGTGATTTTTTGCTGATCCAGCATATTGTCCTCCTTTACAGGCTGGTCAGCTGACGATTTCGGTTCGTATGAATTCATGTTACCATAACATTGTGGC
>JAZUKG010000137.1:0-1756 GCA_045643145.1 Lachnospiraceae bacterium
TACCATCCTGATTAGTAGTCGCAATAGTGGCTACAATAATATCTTTGTGGACATCAGCTCCACAACAGATATTCCTTACAATCTTCACAAATAAAAACCTCCTTCAAATTAAAGGAGGAATGACATTGACTGTCATCTAGCTATTATTAGTCATATTGATTAAATCAATGCTAAGTGTCCAGGCTCTAAGTCCTACTTATTTGTGCTTGTAAAGATGACGGCTACTTATAAGTATTCAGGATATATTAGTTAGGTAACTAAAATTGTCTACTCTCCCCAACGTGCTCTGTAGTATATCATTTCCTCCAACTTAGTTTTAATGAATACTACAAAACTTGGGAAGAGAAAATTTTGGTACCGTATTTGTGAAGGCGACAGAAAGGCGCCTTAATGGTAAAAAGTATGAAAAGAATACAAAAGAGGAACAGAATATGAAGGTCGGTATACTATCCATTAACATCCATACAAAAGTGTTGAATTTTGCATCCGTGTTGCATTCTTACGCTTTTCAGAGCTTTTTGGATGAACATGGGATCGATAGTACCATCATTGAGTATAAGCCATGCTACTATGGTCCATCTGATGTTCGCCATCCCTACGACTATTGGAAAGCGCATCCGAAGAAAAACGAGATACAGCAGCAGGAGCTTTTGGATAAATGGGAGCGGTTGTATCATGAGCGGGAAGAACGCTTTGATAAATTTGAAACATTTATCAAAAAGTATTACAAAAAAACCGATCTGTGCTATACGCAGGAGTTGCTGGACAAGAAGGATCCGGGCTGCGATATTTATATGTGCGTTACGGATGTGATTTGGAAATACAATCCCAAAAGCGGGTTTGAAAGAGGCTATTTCCTTGCATGCGTTATGCTGAGAGGAAAGCCCAAGATTGCGTATGCTGCCAGTAAGGGACCGACCATCTATACCGCTGAACAAGCAGCGATATTCCGAAAGCTAGTGCAGGATTTTGATTATATTTCCTGCCGGGAACAATCGCTTACCTCGTTTATAAATAAAAACACTTGTAAAAAAGCGGTAACGGTATTGGATCCGGTTTTTCTCAAGGATGCCGATTTTTACATTGATCTTTCTCAAGAGCCGAAAGAGAAGGACTATGTATTGATCTATACGGTGATGGAGAATGCGGGCAAGCTGGTGGATGACGCCATCCGATTTGCGAAGGAAAGGAATCTTGCGGTCATCGATATCAGCGATGATAAAACGATCCTTTATCAGTCTCCGTATGGTGAGAGAACAACAAAATACGGCATCGGCATAGAAGAATGGTTGGGGTATATGAATCATGCTGCCTATATTTTCACCAATTCTTTCCATTGCTGCTGTATGTCTGTGATCCTGAAAAAGCAGTTTTTTGTCGGTGCACGAAGCGGAGATAAAATCGATTCCATTTTGCAATTGCTTGATCTTTCGGATCGCAGGATCATCTCCTCTTCTGCAGATGCAAAAAAGGATATTGACTATGTCGCGGTGGATGCCAAACTGAAAAAGCTCAGACGCGCATCTGAGAAATGGGTGCTGAACGCCATTAAGAGATCTTCCACGCCAAAACATACACTGTTGCATGTTTGCCGTAGAAAGCGTTTGGAGAAGAAAAAATGAGCAGCTTTTTTGTAGTGACCCCCAAAAGTTAGACCAACTTTAGGAGGTCACTTTTTATATGAGATATTCAAAAGAATTTAAATTAGAATGTGTTCAAAGGTATAAGAATGGAGATTATATTAAAGATCCGCCAG
>JAZUKG010000138.1:0-3114 GCA_045643145.1 Lachnospiraceae bacterium
AAGACAGTCCGACCTTCTGCCATACTGTGTTCAGCATTATAAGGATGATCCGGATTCTACTCAGGAAGTGGCGTGCTTTGTCGATGACCCTGTAAATCCGCAGGATATAATCATTGTATTTAAGGGTACATGTCAAAATGAGGAGTGGTTTGATAATGCGACGGGATGTTATCAGCCCGATACGGAAAAGCAAATAGAGGCTGTAGAATATGTAAACAGATTGCCCGGGCATTATGGAAACAGCATGACAGCTACAGGCCATTCAAAGGGTGGCAACAAGGCTCAATACATCACTGTAGTGACCAACCGGATAGGAAGGTGCGTTTCCTTCGACAGTCAGGGATTTTCAAAACAATTTTTGGAAAAATATGCCGATGAAATATCCGAAAAATCCGATCGCATAATTGTAATCAGTGCCGCTGATGATTATGTCAACAGTACTCTTTTCCCCATACCCGGTAAAAGAGTATATTTGGAATCCAATATAAAAAACGTTAATCATTACATAGAATTCCACAAGCCGTATGTATTGCTTAATGAGTACGGAGAACTGAATCCATTAAAAGAGCAGAGCAAATTCCCCATACAGATCAACGAATATTGCACCTATGTACTTTCCAATTATAAGGGTTTTAAAAAAGGTGATGACATGAATGATCTGATGGCTTTTTTAGATACAGTGCGGAATGTACATACAAAGCTCGGCAGGCGCTTCCTTCAGCCAATATGGGATTTTTTTATGGTATTTGCATTCCTTTTTGTTGTCATACCAATCAAGATGCCGTCGGCCATTGGCAAAGGTTCAAGATTGGTTTTGTCTTATATAAGCGCCAATACCGAATATCTAAAGGCGCGTAATCATAAATCCTGATCATAGATTACTGTTTATGGTTTATCACTGCCCTGCAGATACGCACCGGGATCCATGATTACTGTATCATCTTTTTCAAGTTCGCCGGATACCACCTGGATCCTGACCCCGTCGTTTATTCCGGTTTCGATAGCAGCTTTTCGAATGCTCTTATCTTTATTTAAAACACAAACACATGTCTCATCACTATTCTCCAGGACTGCATCAATCGGTACCGTGAGAGCGTCTTTTGCAGTCAGAACCAGTTTTGCCTTTCCTGATATTCCCGTCATCCATTTTTCCTGCATCGCATCAAATTCTACAGTTACAGGAACGACTATTGAACCTGTTTTCTGATCGACCTTCCCGGATGGAGCAATTTCCGTAACCCTTCCGAAAGCAGTTATATTTCCCATAGCCTCTGATGTAATTTCCGCATCCTGTCCCACGTATACAGAAGGCATATGCTTTTCTTTTACATCTGCCTTGAGTATATAACCGGATTGATCCTCAATTATAAATGCCGGCTGCTGAAGTAATGATACGGTTGCATATCCTCCTTCGGAACAGTTGATTCTGGTCACGACACCATCGATAGGACTGATGATTTCCCCGGCATTTTCAATATCATATGACTTGCATACAAGTTCTGCCTTATCAAGAGTGTTTTTTGCATTCTCTAAAGAATCCGCAGGGACTGAACCGCTTTCGAACAATGCTGTCATGCTGTCATAATTTCTCTTTGCGTTTTCATAATCAATGCATGCTATTTCATACTGCTGTTCAAGCTTTTCTATATCTAAAACGGCAAGAGTCTGCCCCTTACAAACGGTCTCGCCCTCTTTGACGGATATACTTAATATTGTATTTGGAGAATCCGAATATACTTTTCTTTCATCACGGCCTCTGACAGTGCCTTTTATTGTAATTGATGAACTGATATCCGATATCTGTACGGTATCGGTTGCATATTCTTTCTTTCCATTGTTCATAAACATGAAAAAGCAAAATACACACGCTGCAAGAACCAGCAGAATAATCAAAAATTTTTTCATAGTCACCCTCCCGATAACTCCTGCATCATTCATTCGTAAACAATTTATGCGGAGTAATATTTCGTACAGAATTAGAAAGCAGTATTGTACAAACAATTATAAATATAATCAGCATAATACCTGATCCGACAAGATACAAACTTTTTGTCGGATTTCCGAAAGAGAATATGCCCATACCGTTAAGAGCAAGGGTAAAAAGCGAAGTGGCTCCTCTCCTGGAAATCCACAAGCCTGCCGCAGTTGCTATAACACTCGTCGGCAATATGCTTGCGACAGTCTGGTAAATGATATCTCCGGTCGTAAAACCGAGTGCTTTATATATGGCAAATTCTCTTTTTTTGCTTGATAAAAGCACATTTAACAAAACGTAGAGAATAAACCCGGTTATCATAAAGCTAAGCACCATGACAATCACTGTTGTCAGCTTCAGTATAGTAATATAAGATCCTGCAATTACATCCACACTTTTCCTGTAATTAATACTGTACATTACATCACAGGTTTCACCGATTGAACTGTTAAATGTATCTATATCGACGCCATCCTTTAAATCGACATAGTACCTTATGTCTTTTAATTCGGCAAATCTTGTATACCCATCCCTTGTTAAGAAACAATCACGTCCCGAGGAATATGCTCCCTGTATGATTCCCGTAACAGTAAATCTGACATCTTCGTCATCCTGTTTAAAGGTTACGGTATCACCTGTTTTAAGTCCGTTCTGTTTTGCGTATGCTCCGTTTATTGCTATTTCATGATCCGTAGACGGAATTCTTCCGTCGATACAAACACGCTGCGCATCAATATATTCCGCGGATTCTATGACATAGGCAGACATTTTGGACATACCTGCCGGTGCAACGGCATTAATGGTGAACATATAGTAACGTTTAACATCCTCATTATCACTAAGTTCGTCTTTCAAAGACTGCTCATGTGATGCATCAACTCCTATGACACTGTCAGTCATCTGCCCGCAGACCAGCTTCAGCACGTCCTCACTGTTAACGACAACATTTTGATATAAAGCACATGCAAATCCTACACTAAATGCCACTATACTGATAAAGATAAAAATAACTGCATTACGGGCCTTCCCTGATATCCAGTTTTTAAGTGCAATGGAAGTGTTAATACCGAAGCGTGACATATCCAATGAAAAAAGACTCGTTTTATTTACTTTTGTACGGTATTCACGAATGGCATTGA
>JAZUKG010000139.1:0-3024 GCA_045643145.1 Lachnospiraceae bacterium
TTGCGTTATCCAGATGTCTTCCTCTGCGAAGCGGACGTTTATGGATGTTTTTCCGTTTTCGTCTTCGTAGAGGAGAATGTTGTTTTCCTTTATCATGAGGGTATCTTTGGTATTTCCGGTTTCCGGCCGGGTTCTTCAATGCGGCGTGAGTTCTTTCGATTTGCAAAAGAGGAACTGGTATTTCTTCGATTGAAAATCATAAGATGGTGATACGTGTATCTCCAAAGCGGGCTGCTTCGGCGTTATGTATATTATATTAGCATAGTGAGGAAATAAACTTTCAGTACGGAGTTTAGATGAAATGATGCTGTCCAACTAACCCGATATTGATTGGACAGCATCGAAATGATTATGGCTCTTCGGCATTTAGTGTGAGGTCTGCTTGGATTTTACTTGATTATTGGGAGGATTAGTCAATGCGTATTCTATCCTCAGACACACTGAAATGATAAATAATCGGTAACTATTCACACCCCTTTTTGACGGTTGATTGTATCTGTTCAGCCCCATATCTGAAATACAAACGGTTGAATTGACGAGGGACTTTAGCCGCGAGTCGTGAGCCATGTCCGAAGGACTGGTGATTGGTCAGCATAATTTGCCAAAACCACGAAGAAACCCCGAAAGCTACACCGCTTTCTTATCCCCGTACACCGCCTCAGCTGTCGTAATCCCCTGCACATATGCAGGCATTCCCGAAAGCATAAACGAAACACGCAGCGCCTCATCAATCTCCGCAAGAGAAACACCAAGCGCCTTCGCACCTGAAAGCTGCGCACGAACTGCATGCGTATCACGAAGAGATGCCGCAATCGCGATAGCAATGAGTTTCTTCTCTTTCCGCGTCAATGCATTATCCGCCCAGATAAAATTATCAAGCGTAAGAACAGCATCATGCATCTCAGGGCTCGTCTTTGCAAGCTCCTTAAAGACCCGCGGGACATGACCGATATTTTTCTCAAGCTTTACATGACCTTTGGAAACGTCTGATTCATTCATGGTAATCCACAAAAATAATTTGCCTTGAGAATATAATATGCTCTGCATCGCGGCAAATCACACAAACAAAACTGGTAACTATTCATCATTCGTAACAATTCAGCCTTCATTTCAAACAAGGGGATGAATAGTTACGGTGATTTTAAAGGATATGCCCGGGTCCTTGTAATTATTGTTGGCCCATCGACGTTTTCTGCGTCTGTGGATAGATAACCCACTGACTAATCACCTAAGTCAAGAATCTTATCACCCAAGTCAGTGTTCTAATCATACAAACTGCTGTTATTCTTACTTCTATCTGATAGGAATAAATAATTACGTTGGCATGAATGCGCCCATCATTTGACCTAATAAAAGTAGGCTCTATATGAGAAACATGAGAGGATATTTCATGCGTCTTTTTTATAACCCAGAGTGTGTGAATCTAAACATTAATCTCTATGTGAGACAAACAATATTGGTAGTTAAGGTGATAAAATCACCTTATGCAGGAATGGATTTATGCTGTTGCGATTTCGTGTGTCTAATTTCCAGTCATTTGATGAATTGCAGACATTCTCAATGATTAAAGGAAAGAGACTTAAAAAACATGCCGAACATATAATTACCGAAGGTCCTGTCCCTCTTCTGAAATACACTGAGATATTCGGAGCGAATGCCGGAGGAAAATCAAATTTAATTGATGCTGTTCGTTTTGCGCGAAACACAATATTACTCGGATTACCAAATAATTCACTGCGGTGTTTTTGCCGGGTATCACCAGATAATAAAACAAAGCCAAGTTCATTTGAGTTTGAAATTAAAATTAAAAACAAATATTACTCATATGGATTTAGCGTCATCTTAAGTGAAAAAAAGCTAATTGATGAATGGCTCTATCAGATATTTCCGGATAAAGGAGATAAAGAGATCTTTGTCCGAAAAATTGATGACGGAATATTTACTGTCGGCAGCGAACTGGATGAAAGTTCAAAATCCTTTTTCGAACCATATAAATCTTTGATATCATCAGATTCAACAAAATTATTCCTGACAGAGGTGAACAGGTATTTATCATCTGATAAAGCATCATATCCGCCCGCCGCGAATCTTTTATCTGACGTCCTGAGATGGTTTGGCGAATCCCTTGTTCTGATTTATCCGGAGAATATTGCAACACAGTATTCAGCCTTCATTACAAAAGAAAATGCTGAGAAATTAAAGAAGATTATCCGGTCATTCGGATTTGGGATTACCGACTTTACATTTACTGACAAAAAAGAAAGTGACTTATCTGAATTCCCGCAGTTTATACGGGAGAAAATTAGTGAGTTATTTAATTCAGCATTCTCTGCAGATACAGCAGCTGAGAAAACCCGGGCCCGGAATCAGCAGCATACTATTGCTTTCAGATATAACAAAGATTTTGCCATAATCTCCGGAAAACCCGGAAGTGGTGAATATCAGGTTCAAAAACTGCAGTTCAAACATACGGCAGGATATGAATTGTTTGACTTTTCTGAAGAATCTGAAGGTACGATTCGCCTGCTTGATTTGATTGATATATTGTTTACTGCAGAGGATAATGATGTTGATAAAATTTATCTGATTGATGAAATCAGCCGGAGTCTGCATCCACAGCTAACATACAAGTTTGTCTCTGAATATCTTTCTGCAGCCGGAAATCACATACAGTTGATTGTAACTACGCATGAATCCCATCTTCTTAATCTGGAATTATTACGAAGAGATGAAATCTGGTTTGTTGATAAAAACTATGATGGTGTTTCAAGGCTTTACCCTCTGGATGAATTCAGTGTTAGATTTGATAAAAAAATCGGCGCAGCTTATTTCGATGGAAGATATGGCGGCATTCCATTATTTGAGAGAATTTATCCCCTGACTCAGGAGAAATCATGAGAGTTCTTATAACCGGTTCCGGAGGGTTATCAAGAGAAGGAAAGTTAAAACCGTTGCGCGAGCCGCGTAAGTATATTCTTATCTGCGAAGGGAAGTCGATCGTAGCCATGTCGTTCTGTGAGCCAA
>JAZUKG010000140.1:0-2633 GCA_045643145.1 Lachnospiraceae bacterium
GTAAAACAAAAGAATTTGGACCCATTAAAAAATCATTCGTATAATATTTTTTATATTTTTCATATCTTTCTATATTCATTTTTATAATCTCTCCTTCAAAAAAACATTTTCTACTATAACTATACTATATTCCAAATATGCCGTCAATGAATATGGAGCATCTTCTCTGCCTATTCATCCCATTCATCAATTCCCTTCTGGGATTCGATAACCCTCTTCAAATCAAGAATGCCGTTCGTCTGCCGGACTTCACGGATTCCTTTCTCATGAATCTTATCAAGATACTTCTCGTCAATCGTATAACCTTCTGCTATGACATGCTTCAGTTCCGTATCGCTGACGGCAAGTATAAAAAGAATCCGGTTGATACGACGCTCCGAAAGCAGGATGGTATTTTCGATAATGGATGCCATCTCCTTACTGAGATAATGACTTACCATCTGACCGGATTTCTGAGCCAGCCATTCCGCTACTGCCGTATCGATTAATTCACTCACGGATGAGAAGTTATAGATCTTATACACGCTCTCTGCCATACGATAAGTGTCTTCGTTAAATGATACCCTATCTGCATTCAGAATCCGTACTGCCTCTACCACGTTTTGTTGCGGTGGCAGTCCTGCAAAATAGCCTTTGGCATGAAGTTCCTCCATGGAGAAGTTGATGGGGCAAAGGTCGTTCCGCAGGTTAACGATGCAGACCGCCTCGCGATCAAAGTCTGCAATTAACCCTTTCAGTACCAGTGCCGCATCCTGCGGTGTCTTAATCGGCGTTTCCGACATCAGGGGACGTTCCGCCTTCAGACGGACTGACACCTGTTTCAATCGGAACGGGTTCTCTTTTTGCCTCATTCGTAACCACCTCCTTTACAACCACTATTGCACCGGGCTCCATTGCCAGCCGTTCCAGTTCTTTCCCGCACCAGACTTCCTTAATTTCCTCCGGCATACCTTTCACCTCCTCTCGTTAAAAAAACAAGCCAGTGCATCATTTATCCGCAAAGGCTTGTTCTTCAATCTATGTTTCTTTTCTGTTTTTACTTTTCGACTAATCTATAGGCATGTAAACACTTGATTGCATCAGTTCCATTATCATAGAATTCGGTCTTTTCTCCACCTACGATGTAGTATCCGGCTTTATCGAAGTTTTTTCCGGTTTGTTTGGTCGAGATATAATCTATATATAATCCAAACTGCTCCTTCACATAATAATCACGGAAATCCAAATCCGTCAACACTCCTCCAGATAGAACAAATGTAATATATGTTGTATATCCATTTGTACTCATCTCCCCTGCGGGAGAAATATACCCATCATCGCTATTACTTCTTCTATGTCGCATCTGAAGATTATACTTCGCCAAAAGTTCTCTGAAATCCGTTTCACTCATTCCCACCTTTGCCTCAGAATAAAACTCTTCAATTGGACTAATATCAGTTTCTATTGCAGGTTTATATGCTAACCCCTCCTCAGCAGAATCAATATGCAAAAAGTTGCTGCCTTCATCAAAGGGTGTTAGCTTTGTTTTGTCATAGATGGAAAACCCTTCTCCGCTTACATATTCGATTTCTATCATATCAACATTATCGTAGTATATGATACTCTTCCCACCAGGCTTGACTACTATACAATATTGCCCGGTATACAAATCCGAAAGATCAACCGCCTTAGCTTCTTCTTTTGATAATGCCACTTTGTGATAAATTGATGTGCCCGTATTTTTCTGATCAAAGAAAACTCCAAACTCATTCGCCAGTTCTTTTAAATTTTCCAGACTTCCTCTTTCAACGTATGCTTTGAAAAAGTTATCTAGTTTCACCTTATTGTATTCATCGCTCTTTTTTTCTGAATCTGGGGATTCAGGCATATTACTTACGGTATAAGTCGGATTATTGTCTCCTTCCATATTTTTAGAATTGGTACATCCCATCATGAACAAACAGATGCAAACAGAAACTATACAAAGTATAAATCGAATAAGCTAGATTACCTTCATTCATCATAACATATCCCAGTCTCCACTTCCAGAGCGACCGAAACCGTGATTCTTCGGATCAACTCTTTTTCGCGTCGATTTTCATCAATTCTGTTGAATGAGAAAAACTCCACAAAGTGCGTAAATACTAGGATTGTCAGGTATTTGTGCGTTGTAGTCCCACCACAGTCTCGACATGGCACGAAAAAACGCTACGGGTTCCTATATATATGCGGTTTTCCTAGCCACTTTTTGACTTCAACAATTTGCTCATCTTGAACCATCTTTCAAAATCTAGAAATTGCAATAAAACGGCTATTTTTCGTACACGGGAACATATCCTTGTTTCAATTTATAGTTCTAAACTATGCTCATTTAGAAGGAAGTCATATATGCTCATCGTGAGGATTCCGTCATTATCATGTAGTGGTTTTACAACATCCTTTACAATAATAATCTTCTTAAACGAGTCATTAACATTTATAAGAGATGCTTTTTCTTGTGCTCTCTTCTCAGCATCTGGCAGGCTAAAAGCAGACTGGATGTAATATCTCTTGCTACCCATATTGGCAACAAAATCAATTTCAAGCTGTTTCTTTTCCTGCACACCTTCTTCATTTCTATCTCGCTTTACAACCACACCAACATCAACCTGGTA
>JAZUKG010000141.1:0-28003 GCA_045643145.1 Lachnospiraceae bacterium
TCCGATTAACGGATATTATTCTATTTCTATGAAAGATATTGCAGTGATTAACAAAGCAGTGGGCGGTGTTACCGTAACACTCGATGAAGATTTAACAGATATTGATCCGACCTATACAAAGGGAGCGGTTATCGATATAAAAGATAATCAGGCAGAAAAATTTGTCAGAAGTCGTATGGATGTTCAGGATGGTGAGAATACTTCTCGTATGAGACGTCAGAAACTCTATATGGATGGTCTGATGGCAAAGATTCAATCTCTGGGAGATCAGGATCCGGAGGCTGTTATCAAGGCTTTTGAACAAATCGATAAGATTGCTATTTCAGATATTAATATGAATGTAATCAGTAAGATTATTAAAAACAAAGCTGAGTATACAGATATGGGAACACTTCAAATAACCGGAACAAAAGATATTCTGGTAGGAGTAACTGATAATTTGGAACATGCTGCATTCTATGCAGATGAAGCTTCTGTCAAGGAAGCAGTTCTTGCGTTATATCCTCTCAAAGCAACCGGCGAAAAGGTTGAAGATGATGAAGATTACGACGATGAGGAATATACAGATGATTATGATGATTCAGATATAGAAGAATCTGAGGAAGCATATGAAGAAGATGAAATCTCAGATGATGATGAAGACTGGGATGAAGAAGATTCGGAAGACGATGAATCGGAAGAAGAATCTGACGAAGAGTAGAGTAGTTGTGAACTGACACTTAGGAAGGAAGAAATCAATGGGTCAGCAGACTGATAATTTACAAGTTGCGCAGGCAAATGATGAAATGGAAATCGATTTAATCGAACTGTTTTATTATTTGAAAGCAAAAATCGTTTTATTGATTGTAGCATTTATTATTGGAATTTTAGTTGCCGGAAGTATAACATATTTTTTGATTGCGCCGAAATATAAAGCGACATCAAAAGTTTATATGGTATCTGCATCGTCAGATTCTCTGGTAAACTTATCAGATTTAAATATTGGTACATCTCTTTCGGCGGACTATGAAGAGTTATTAAAAATCAGACCGATTTTCGAAGAGATTATTGATGAGCTTGAATTAGAGTATGATTATGAAACATTACTTGGTATGACAAGTGTAGGTGCAGTTAATAAAACCAGACTTCTCGCTATTACTGTAGAAAGTACAGATCCGCAGGAAGCCAGAGATATAGCAAATGCATTAGCTGATAAGGCAGTTACATATGTGCCCGAGGTTATGGAAACAGCAACTCCGAATATTGCAGAGCATGCAATTACACCAAAGTTTAAGAGTTCACCAAGTATGGTAAAAAATTCCATGATTGGCGGAATGCTTGCATTAGTTGTCATTGGTGGTATACTTGTGGTACAATTCCTGATGGATGACACCTTTAAGTCAGCAGATGATGTTGAAAAAGCTCTTGGTATTATGCCGCTTACCATTATCCCTGAAGGTAACTTAGAGGGAATTGATGATAAGGCAGAAGAAGAAATCAAGAAACAAAAGAAAGCAAGAAGAAAGAAAAATAAAGGAGGAAAGGACAATGCTTAATCCTGAAAATCAGATTACCATTGGTAATATGCCGGAACTCCCTTATGCGATAGAAGAAGCTGTAAACCGTCTTCGTATTAACATCAGTTTCCTTGGTGAAAATGTAAAGAAGATTATGGTAGTATCAACTATGCCGGATGAAGGTAAGAGTTTTGTTACCATTCAGCTTTGGAGACAGATGGCTCAAGCAGGTGTTGACAGTGTTTTATTAGACGCCGATATGAGAAAAAGTGTTATGGTTGATAAATATGCGATGACACTTCCGGAAAATTGTGGTAAAATAATCGGTAGTTCTTATTATTTAGCAAATGATATTGATTTAAACAAGGCAGTTTACAAGACTCAGTATGAACATGGTTTTGTAATGCCGAATACAGATAATGTTGTAAATCCATCTATTTTATTAGAAAGTGGAAAGTTTGAAGATACTTTAAATGAGCTTGCATCAAACTACAGATATATCTTTTTAGATGCACCTCCACTTAATTTGGTATCAGATGGTGAACGTATTGGATCGCTTTGCGATGGAGCCATACTCGTAGTTCGAGGTGGTAGTACTCCAAAGAATATTGTAAAGAACTCAGTAAGACAGTTGGAAAGAGCCGGTTGCCCGGTACTCGGAGTGGTTCTTAACCGTGTTAAGGGTTCAGGAAGTGGCTATTACTACAAACAGTATGGTGGTAAATATGGCTACTATGGAAAAGGTTATGGTAAATATGGCTATGGAAATGGCTATGGTTACTATGGCGACAAATAATTTTGGTGCAAACTGCAACGCAGTTTACATAAAACTTGGGGAAAGGAGGATTTTAACCAATGTTTAAGTCAGTTAAAAAAGTATTAGTAGGTGCATTAGCAGCTTCATTATTACTTTCTAATGTTGTTATGGCAGCAGGAAGTGCTACAGAAGCTCCAAAGGCTACAAATACTGGAAAAGCTACTGTTACAGTATCTAAGGATGGTAAGACAGCTACAGTTAAGTCTGTAAAATCTGTAAAGAATGCAGCTACAATCAACGCTATCAAAGTTGGTGGTAAGGCTGTAAACGTTAAGATTGGTGCTAACGCTATCAAAAAAGGTACAAAGAAAGTAACAATCAAAGCTACAAAGAAGGTAACTGTTAACGCTAAGGCTTTCGCTAAGCTTACAAAGAAGCAGAAAGCAGCTGTTAAGGTTTACTATTCTAAGAAGATGAGCAAAGCTAATGTTAAGACATTAAAGGCTCAGCTTAAGAAAGCCGGAGTAGCAGCAAAGAACATCATTAAAAAATAATTCACGAATGTGAATACTTTTTAGAGTTCTATCCGGATAGGACCAATAGGCAAGGCAAAAGCCTTGCCTAACGGTTTCTATAATATGATGATTATTATGATCTGCATCACATGATGCAGTTTTTTTTTGCTATTTACTGCGGCCTTGCCGGCAGTGCAATCAAAAGAATTGCTGTAAAAGCAAAAACCCGAAGACAGGAAGGTTCTTCGGGTTTTGCAGTGAAATATAGATATTATTTGGGGATGTGAAATCATTGTTTATACAATGACTTCTATACTATATATCGGCGATTATCTGGTTTTAATTAGCAGGTTTTGTGATTTGGGAATAGTTTTTTTGATGAAGATAGGATATAATAGGTAGAAGTATGAATTCCAAATAAAAGGGGAATGGAAAACGTACTATGAATATAGTTTGTATTAGAAGGTGCAAATTTATTTGCATATTAGAGGAAAACGTATTACATGTATTATGACTTTGACAACGAAAACAAACGGGATGAAATCAATAAGAAAGCGTCTCAAAAGGTATTCCTGAGACGAATCTATATTGCAATCAGTTTGACAATTGCATATATTTCTGCAGTCGCCCTGTGGTATTACAATGTCGGTGTACATTGGAAAAAGAACTTCGTTGGTTCGAGAACCTTGTTTTTAGTTGGTATTATTTATTGCATCACCTACTGGTTCTTTGCCAGAATGTATAATGCACATAAAATCGGACTTTACAGGTTGGTTGAACTTTCATTTTCACAGGCACTTGCTTTTGGTATTGCGGATGTGTGCCTGTTTGGTGCATCCTTTGTTTGGTTCCACAATTTTGAAAAACTTCATATTACATACTTCTTGTTGGCATTTGTTATTCAGATGTTTTCAATCGGAGTGCTGATTTTTGTATGTAACAGATTCTTTTCAAAACTCGATGAACCCAGAAAAATATGTATTATCCATGGGGATTCTGATTACAAGACTTTGATGGATAAGATGAAAAGAATTAAATATCGTTATCGAATTGTAAATACTTTGGATCAGAAAAGCGAACGAAAGAAAATCATGGCTGCAGTTGAAAAGTGTGAGGATTTGTACCTGTATGAAGTAGACTCGCCTTTGAAAGAAGAACTGATCATGTACTGTAATCGTAGAAGAAAAGAAGTACATGTCAGTTTAAAGATTGAAGAAATCCTACTGAGGGGATTTGAAGTATCACATGCTTTTGATACACCATTTGTACGAAATCCGCGAAATGATTCTATGTGGTATTTCCCTATTGTAAAGAGAACCTTTGATTTTTTGGTATCTTTCATAGCAATTATCATTCTTTCACCGGTATATTTATTAACGGCTATCGCAATTAAGGCCTATGACAGAGGACCGATTCTTTATAAACAGGTGAGACTTACCAAAGACGGAAAACGTTTTGAAATTTATAAGTTCAGAAGTATGATTCCGGATGCGGAAAAAGGGAAAGCCAGACTTGCCAGTGCAAACGATGACAGAATTACTCCCGTTGGACATTTTATCAGAAAAACCAGAATTGATGAGTTGCCGCAGCTGTTTAATATATTAAAGGGAGATATGTCAATCGTAGGACCGAGACCGGAAAGACCGGAGATCGCTTCTAAATATGAAGAAAAGATTCCGGAATTCCAAATGCGACTTAAAGTCAAAGCAGGACTTACCGGTTATGCACAGGTGTATGGAAAATACAATACCACACCGCTAGATAAACTGAAACTTGATTTGATTTATATTACCAATCGTTCGATTGTTATGGATTTAAAGATTATTTTCTATACCCTCAAGATTATCTTTATTCCTGAAAGTACAGAGGGAGTAGAGCAGGGAATGGATACTGCAATGCGTTCATAAGTGGAGGAATATCGTATGGATCAAAAAGAACTTTTAGAAAAGTTAGAAAAGGATAGTCAGAAACGTACAATCTGTTCTTTTATTACAGCAGGCTGTGCTGTGTGCGTATTACTGATTGTTTTAATAGGTGCAATGCAGATTGTACCAAAGACAGTGGATGCGATGGAAGGCTTGGAAGCAGTATCAAATGATTTGGAAGTGGTATCTAAACAGCTCAGCGATGCAGATATTGCGGGAATGCTGGATCAGGTAAACGGATTGGTTTCAGATAGCCAGAAGAGTGTAATCCTGGCGATGGAAAAATTGGATGCCATTGATATAGATGGCATGAATGCAGCAATCAAGGATTTGCATACCGTAATCGAACCATTGGCGAAACTTAATAACTTTTTTTCGAGATAAAATATGAAAAGATAAAAACTAGTATACAAATATTACGCAGAGAAACCCCTAAATTGGTTTCTCTGTTTTTTTGTGGTACATTTTGTGGTATGAGATATGTTAACTTAAAAATAATAAAACAGTAAATATATACAAAAAATAGTGTTTTTCAATCGAAACGAAACCGTTTAAGATTGTGAAAAGTGTATAAATACACAAAAAAAGGCTGTTTTTGCGTTTTGCGATAAATAGGAATTGACTATTATGTAAAGCATGTCTATAATGGGTTTGTGTATAAATTGCACTAAAATTTTTTGTACATAATTAATGTAATTTTTAATTATAATTTGTCGAAATTGTCATAAGTACGGTTCGAAAGAGCTAAAATGAGGTTTTGTGAGGAAAAGGATTTTCAAACAGACCTTTGCTAAGGGAGAATGTGACGAGGGGCAAAAGTGTAGGAGGAAAAAAATGAGAAGAGCAGTGAAAACAAACAATGCAAAGAAGTTCGCTCATAAGGCATTAGCTGTATCTCTTGCTTTGGCAATGGCTGTTTCACCATTGCAGATGGCTGGTAGTGTTAAGGCTTATGCAGCAGATGGCAGATTACCGGCCGGAACAGTTGAACTTAAGAGCACAACACTTACGGACGCGCATTTTTATGGTGAATTTACGACTCCAAATGCCGTAGTTAATAATGGCGCATTTTATACTATGTCCATTACCACAGAAGAAGGATATATTTTAACAAATTCCTTTAGCGATGACCGTGTAGTAAAGATTATTGATTTAGGTGATGCAAATGGTCATGCAACAATGACATTGCTTTCTAAGTCAGGAGACAAACTAGCCGCTTCTGATTGGCAGGAAATTCTTAGAAAAATTCATTATACTAAGACTGCCGAAAACACAGATATGACTGTAAAAATCTCTTTGGATTCAAATGAGACGAACATTACAAAACATATTACCAATTTCGAAGTGGAAAATGTAGCTTTGACAGAATATGATGGACATTACTATATGTTTGTAGACCCGGCCAAACAGGAAAAACTTGGTGTACATTATAAAGATGGTGTAACTCCTTATTCATCATCTTCCCACGATCATATTTCTTGGTCAGAAGCATATAACCAGGCAAAGGGATTCATGCTTAATGGTATGAAAGGATACCTTGTTACCATTGAAAGTGCAGAAGAATTAGATGTTCTTCATAGCATCAGTGATCGCGGAGCATGGACAGGTGGTACTGCATTAGTAGCAAATGGTACCAATGCAAAAATTGATGACCCGGATTCTATTAACAGACAGACTGAAACATATGTATTAGATTTAGTCAATACTATTCAGCATAACGACTTAGACCGTGCTAATCAGGGTAACTCAGAACATGTAAAATATCATGGAAGTGATTGTCCTGCTGGGTGTGAAGTGACATGGGATACTGACTATAATAAAGAAGTTCAGGAGTCTGTATTTGACGATTATTATTGGGCCTGTGGACCAAATGCAGGAACATTGATTACAAAATCAGTATGGCAGAACAAGGGTACAACAACTGAACCAAACCATATGTATGAAAATTTACATAGTGAAAGACAGTCTATTACTAATGTACCATTTGAAAACTGTGTAATGGCTAACCGTGAAAATAAATCAGTTATCAATGACCTTGTTGAATGGAACAGTTGCCATGAGGATGTAACATATCATGCAATTGGTTATTTCGTAGAGTTTGGTGGATATGCAAATGAAGATCCATTGGTAAATGCATCTATGGATCCAACCACAACAACTACAAAGCTTATTTCAAATAAGATTATTAATGTAACAGAAAATATTGACCATGCAACAATTACGGACCCTACAACAGGTAAAAAGGGCGAAGAGTATACAACAACTGTAACTCCGGAAATCGGATATAAAATTCCGGAAACAATTACTGTTACAGTTGGCGGAAATACACTCACACCGAATGTAGATTATGTATATGATAATACAACTGGTGAAGTTACCGTAAAGGAACATGCTGTAACTGGTGATATTACAATTGAAGGTACAGCAGATGCCATTCCAGGAACTTATCCTGTTATAAATAGTGTAAGCCATACAACTCCAAAGGATCCAAAACCGGCAACACCGGATAAGACATATGAAATTACACTTACACCGGAAGAAGGCTACAAACTTCCGGAAACTGTAACTGTAAAGGTTGATGGTGTAGAAGTACCGGAAGCAACCTATGATCCTAAAACAGGATTGGTATCAGTACCGGAAACAAAGGTGACAGGAGAAATTGAAATTGAAGGTAGTGCAATTCCTACTTCATATCCTGTAACAAATAATGTAACAAATACAGAACCTAAAAAACCTGAACCTGCAACACCAGGCGTAGAATACAAGGTAACACTTACACCGGAAGATGGATATAAAATTCCTGACACAGTAACAGTAACTGTAACAGTTGATGGTACCCCTACACCGATTGCAGATGCATATGATCCAAAAACAGGAACAGTAACAGTACCTGCAGATAAGGTAACAGGACCAATTGCAATCGAAGGAAAAGCAATTCCTACTTCATATCCTGTAACAAATAATGTAACAAATACAGAACCTAAAAAACCTGAACCTGCAACACCAGGCGTGGAATATAATGTAACACTTACACCGGAAGATGGATACAAACTTCCAGATGATGTTAAGGTAACAGTAGATGGAACTGAGATTCCAAACGCATATGATCCTGCAACAGGAACAGTAACAGTACCTGCAGATAAGGTGACAGGAGCAATCGCAATTGAAGGTGAAGCAACTCCAGACTCAGGTGACTTTACAGTAACAAATAATGTTCCGTTTACTACTAATGGAAAAACACTTACACCTGCAAAACCAAATGAAAGCTATGAAGTATTCTTAACTCCGGTAGATGGAAAGGAACTTCCAGATGAAGTTAAGGTTACTGTAAGTGGAAAAGAATTAATTCCTGAAACAGATTTCAATTATCATAAAGATTCAGGACAGGTTGATATTCACGCAGATAAGGTAACCGGTCCTATCGTAATTGCTAGTGCAAATCCGACAGAGTACGATGTAAAAAATAATATTGCAAATACAACACCAGAAACACCTGAAAAAGCAACAGAAGGTGTTGACTATGATACAAAGTTAGTTCCAAACGAAGGTTATAAGCTTCCTGAAACAGTAACAGTTACAGTAAATGGTGCAGATGTACCAGAAGCAACATATGATCCTACAACAGGAAAGGTAACAGTACCAGCAGACAAGGTAACAGGACCAATCGCAATTGAAGGAACTGCACCAAAGAAACCTGCAACATATGATGTAACAAATAAGGTGGATAATACAACACCTACCACACCTGAAAAGGCAACAGAAGGAACACCATATGAAACAAAATTAGTTCCAAACGATGGATACAAGCTTCCTGAAACAGTAACAGTAAAAGTTGGTGACAAGACATTAGATCCAAAAGAATTTACATACGATCCTACAACAGGAACAGTAACAGTACCAGCAGACAAGGTAACAGGACCAATTGCAATTGAAGGAACTGCACCAAAGAAACCTGCAACATATGATGTAACAAACAATATTGCAAATACAACACCAGCAACACCGGAAAAAGCAACAGAAAAAGCACCATATGAAACAAAGTTAGTTCCAAACGAAGGTTATAAGCTTCCGGAAACAGTAACAGTAACCGTAGCCGGTAAGCCGGTACCAGAAGCAACATATGATCCTACAACAGGAACAGTAACAGTACCAGCAGACAAGGTAACAGGATCAATCGCAATTGAAGGAACTGCACCAAGAAAACCTGCAACATATGATGTAACAAATAAGGTAGATCATACAACACCTACCACACCGGAAAAGGCAACAGAAAAAGCACCATATGAAACAAAATTAGTTCCAGAAGATGGCTACAAGCTTCCTGAAACAGTTACAGTAAAAGTTGGTGACAAGACATTAGATCCAAAAGATTTTACATACGATCCAGAAACAGGAAAGGTAACAGTACCGGCAGATAAGGTAACAGGACCAATCGCTATCGAAGGTAGCGCAACACCAAATCCTGATACATATCCTGTAAAGAATGGTGTAACAAATACAGAACCTACAAAACCGGAACCTGCAAAGAAGGGTGAAGACTACAAGGTAAAACTTACACCGGAAGAAAACTACAAGCTTCCAGAAACAGTAACAGTAAAAGTTGGTGATAAGCCATTAGATCCTACAGAATTTACATATAACCCTGAAACAGGAGAAGTAACAATTCCAAAGGATAAGATTACAGGACCAATTGATATCGAAGGAAATGCAATCCCAACCGCATATCCTGTAGCAAACAAGGTGGATAATACAACTCCTGCTAAGCCGGAAGCTGCAACACCAGATAAGAAATATGAAGTAACTTTAACTCCTGATGCAGGATATAAGCTTCCTGAAACAGTAACTGTTAAAGTAAATGATGTTCCATTAACAGACGGATATTTCTATGATCCGGCAGATGGTAAGTTAACTATCACAGCTGCAAAGGTAAACGGACCTATTGCAATTGAAGGTAAAGCAGATCTTCTTCCTGGAAGAGTACCTGTAGAAAATAATGTAAAGAATACAGAACCTACAAAACCTGAACCTGCAAAAGAAGGTGAAGATTACAAGGTAACACTTACACCGGAAGATGGATACAAGCTTCCTGATGATGTAAAAGTTAAGGTTGACGGAAAAGAATTAGATCCAAAGGATTATGAATATGATCCAAAGACCGGAGAAGTAACAATTCCAAAGGAAAAAGTAACAGGACCTATTGAAATTGAAGGCACAGCAACACCTGTACCAAAGACTCCACTTAACGATAAGGATGTTCCAAACAAACCAGCAGACAATGTTGATATCACATTTGATCCTGAAAATCCTGCAAATACAGGACTTCAGATCGCAGATGACGGTTCTATCAAGCCTATGCCATATGATGGTAAGGAAAAGAAACCGGTACCTACAATCAAGGTAGACGGAAAAGAATTAGTACCTGGTAAAGATTATGATGTTACTTATGATGACAATACAGATGCCGGTCTTGGAAAGATGACTATCACAGGTAAGGGCGACTATACAGGAACTCTTACAAAAGATATTCCGATTGAAAAGGCAGTTCCAAAGATTAACGTTCCTGAAACAAGTGATCTTGATTTAGGAGAACCGGTTAATAATTCAACACTTACTGGTGGAAACGGTATCGGTGTAGACGGCAAGCCACTTCCTGGAAAATTTGCATGGTCATCAACAGATCCTTTAACAAAGGATAATGCAGGAAAGAAAGTACATTATGTAACATTTACTCCTGATGACACCAAGAACTATAGTCCTGTAACATTTACAGTAGCAGTAAACGAAAAGAAACCTGGAGCTGATCCAGCACCAAATCCGGCACCTGGTGAATTACCGGCACCGATTGAATACAATGGTCAGACAGCTCAGCCAATGCCAACAGGTAACGAAGGTGATCCTAAGTATGATGCAGCTGTTAAGAAGATGCTTGATGACGAAGGTGAATACGGTTCAAATCTTCCTATCCTTTTAGCAAAAGGTAAAGATACCTCTAAGGGTAAGAAAGAAAAAATGAATCTTTCTTGGCTGAAGTTTGATGGTGCAGAAGGTTACATGATTTACTGGAACTATTGTGACGGTACACGTAACTATAAACTTCTTACAACAGTTAAGGGTGTAAACAAGCTTAAATATGTTGACAAGAAGATTAACGAAAAGAAATTAAAGAATAAGTACAAATCCTTTAAGTATTATGTTATCGCTTACAAGACAATCAACGGACAGAAGTGTGCAATTGCAAAATCACCTACTATCCATGTTGCTATGACAAAGTACGATAAGAAGTATACAAATGCTAAGACAGTAACTATTAAGAAGGGTAAAAAGACAATTAAGAGTCTTTCACTCAAGAATGGTAAGTCAGCAAAGATTAAGGGTGTAAGTACAAAAGAAAACAACAAGAAGAAGATGTTAAACCATGACAAGGGAATGCGTTACTATTCTTCAAACAAGAAGGTAGCTAAGGTTGGCAGAACAACCGGTAAGGTTATCGCTACAGGTAAGGGTAAATGTAAGATTTACGCAATCGCATGTAACGGAAACAGAAAAGATATTAAAGTTACCGTAAAATAAGTTTTTTAGGGGATGTCAAATGACATCCCCTTTTTTATGCCTTCTTATCTGATTGATATTTTGACTTGATAAAACAGGGCAAATTTACTATACTATAATGTAGCGGTATTTTGACTATTGTAGATAACTAAGGGAAAAGAAAGTCGAAATACAAGAGAAAGGACAGATAATATGGATTTAGTAAATATCAGAGATTTATTCAGAAATCAGGAAACTTATGCAAACAAAGAAGTTACAATCGGAGGATGGCTCAGAAGTAAACGTGATTCAAAAACTTTTGGCTTTTTGGTAATCAATGATGGTACTTTTTTTGAGCCATTACAGGTTGTTTATTCAGATGCACTTTCAAATTTTGGAGATATTAATAAGCAAAATGTAGGAGCAGCTATTATTGTAAAGGGTATTGTAACCCCAACTCCGGATGCGAAACAGCCATTTGAAATTCAGGCTTCAGAAGTAATTATTGAAGGAGCCAGTGCACCGGATTATCCGCTTCAGAAGAAGAGACATACTTTTGAATATTTAAGAACAATTTCTCACCTTCGTGCGAGAACCAATACTTTTGAAGCAGTATTTCGTGTGCGTTCATTAATCGCATATGCAATTCATCAGTTCTTCCAGGAAAGAGATTTTGTATATGTACATACACCACTTATCACAGGTAGTGACTGTGAAGGTGCAGGCGAAATGTTCCAGGTAACTACTATGGATTTAAACAATGTACCAAAGACAGAAGACGGCAAGGTAGATTTTAGTCAGGATTTCTTTGGTAAGCCAACTAACCTTACAGTAAGTGGTCAGCTTAATGGTGAAACCTATGCTATGGCATTCAAGAATATTTATACCTTTGGACCTACTTTCAGAGCAGAAAATTCAAATACAACTCGTCATGCGGCAGAGTTCTGGATGATTGAGCCGGAAATTGCTTTTGCAGATCTCAAGGATGATATGATGCTGGCAGAAAGCATGATTAAATACATCATTAGTTATGTATTAGAGCATGCACCGGAAGAAATGAATTTCTTTAACCAGTTTGTAGACAAGGGATTATTAGACAGACTGAACAATGTTATGAATTCTGAATTTGGTCATGTAACCTACACAGAAGCAATTGAAATTCTGGAAAAGAATAATGACAACTTTGATTATAAGGTATCATGGGGCTGTGATTTGCAGACAGAACATGAAAGATATTTAACAGAGCAGGTATTTGGAAAACCTGTATTCGTAACAGATTATCCAAAGGAAATCAAAGCTTTCTATATGAAGCTGAACGAAGACGGAAAGACAGTAGCAGCTATGGACTGTTTAGTACCTGGTATCGGTGAAATCATCGGAGGAAGTCAGAGAGAGGATAATTATGATCTTTTAGTTCAGAGAATGCAGGAATGCGGTCTGAAAGCAGAAGATTATGAATTCTATTTGGATCTCAGAAGATACGGTTCTGCCAGACATGCAGGATTTGGACTGGGCTTTGAAAGATGTGTTATGTATTTGACCGGTATGGGAAATATTCGTGACGTAGTTCCATTCCCTAGAACGGTTGGTAACTGTGATTTATAAAATAGCAGTGTAAAGTGAATTTAGAAAAATAGAAAAGTTCTTGATTGGAAACAGTCGAGACAATGAAGGAGGCATTAATATGAGCAGTATTATTATTCCGGAGGGATATAAGCCATCCCTGGATGTCAAAGAAACAGAAAAAGCGATTAAAAGAGTAAAGGATTTCTTCCAGAGAGAATTAATCACACAGCTTAATTTAAGTCGTGTGTCAGCTCCTCTTTTTGTATCACCTGAATCAGGTCTCAATGACAACTTAAACGGTGTGGAAAGACCGGTTAGCTTTGGTGTAAAAGAGCAGAATGACAGAGAAATGGAAATCGTACATTCTTTGGCAAAATGGAAAAGAATGGCTCTCAAGAAATATGGTTTTTCAGTTGGAGAAGGACTCTATACAGATATGAATGCAATCCGTCGTGATGAAGATACCGACAATATTCATTCTATTTATGTAGATCAGTGGGACTGGGAAAAGATTATCAACAAAGCAGATCGTAATGTTGATACATTAAAGGATGTTGTAAAGTCAGTATATGAAGCACTTCGTGTTACTGAAAAATTTATGGCGAATGAATATAATTATGTAGAATGCTTCCTTCCTGAAGAGATTACTTTCATCACTTCACAGGATCTTTTGGATCGTTATCCGGATTTATCTGTAAAGGAAAGAGAATTGGAAGCAGCAAAGGAATACGGCGCAATCTTTTTGATGCAGATCGGTGATAAGCTTTCAAACGGCGAACCACATGACGGAAGAGCACCGGACTATGATGATTGGGCATTAAACGGAGATATCATTGTATATTATCCTGTTTTAAATATTGCACTTGAGCTTTCTTCTATGGGTATTCGTGTAGACGAAGAGTCTTTAAAATCACAGCTTAAAAAAGCCGGATGTGAGGAAAGAGCAAACCTTCCGTTCCAGAAGGATTTATTAGAAGGGAAGCTTCCGTACACCATCGGAGGAGGTATCGGACAGTCTCGTATTTGTATGTTCTTCCTTCGTAAAGCACATTTGGGAGAAGTACAGGCATCTGTATGGCCCCAAAAGCATGTAGAATTTGCTCGCAGCAAAGGGGTAGAATTCTTATAAGATATTTAGGGCTTAGACATATGCAGTGGGGAGCATATGATTAGGTATATATGTAATGTAACTGTTGTGTGTTATTGGAGACAATAACGCCACCATATGTGGGAGGACAAAATGGATTTAATCAGATTGATTCAAAAGGCAAAAGAAGAGGAGTGTTCAGATCTTCATATTACAGTTGGTACAGCACTTGCTTTTCGAAAATTCGGTGAGTTAATGGTTCTGGAACTGGAGCCATCAGCAGAAGAATCTACAGAAATGATTTTAAGCGGACTTACTGATAAACAAAGGGATTATGTATTAAGCGGAGAGGATTTAGACTTTGCACTTATTTTACCGGATGGTACCAGACTTCGTGCAAACATTTATCATCAGAGAAATAACCTGGCAGCAACATATCGTTTGCTCAAGGATACAATTCCTACTTTTGATGAACTTGAACTTCCGAAAGTAGTTCAGGATTTCTGTAATTTACCCAGAGGACTTGTACTCGTTACAGGACCTACCGGAAGCGGTAAGACTACAACACTTGCTTCCATGATTGATTTTATCAATAAAACACAGGCAAAGCATGTTATGACTATCGAGGATCCGATCGAATATGTATATCCACATGCAAAGTCAATGATTCACCAAAGAGAAATCGGAAAAGACTGTGCTTCCTTTGGAAAAGCGCTTCGTTCTTCTCTTCGTGAAGACCCGGATATTATTCTGGTTGGTGAAATGCGTGATTATGAAACTATCAGTGCAGCGATTACAGCAGCTGAAACAGGCCATCTCGTATTATCAACTCTTCATACAACCTCCGCAGCACAGAGTGTGGAACGTATTTTGGATGCATATCCGCCTCATGGACAGGATCAGGCCCGTAGCCAGTTGGCCAATGTATTAAAGGGTATTTGTACACAGGTACTTCTGCCTCGTGATGACAAGGAAGGTATGATTATGGCAACAGAAGTATTGGTAAATACAGATGCGGTTGCCAATCTGATTCGTGAAAATAAGGTGCCACAGATTCAGACCTGTATTCAGTCAGGTATGTCTCTTGGAATGCATACTTTAAATGCAGATCTCAAGAGATTGGTATATGAGCGCAAGATTGATAATGCAACAGCGCTTCAGTATTCACCGAACGTAAAAGAATTTAATAGTTTGATTTAATATGCACTAGAGAAAGCCTTGGTTTTTGGTCATTGTGACAGAGTCGCAATGATTGAGAATCAAGGCTTTTTATTGTATAATTAATAATAACTATACCCAATCGAGACAAACAAAGGGGGTGTTCCTATGGCAAACCAGCTTGTAAAAGTAGAATTAGATGAAAAGCATATGATTATGACTATGTCATTAAACAAGCCGGGAAGCGATGAAAGTATGGATATCACTGTGCCCTTTTTGTTGGCGCTTATCAAGGAATATGGTGTGGTGACAGGTATCATACAGGCTTCTTTAGAAGCACTTTGTAATCATATGGAGTATGAAAAGCCGCTCATTGTGGCATGCGGAAAGGCATGTGTAGATGGAGAAGACGGCTATTATGAATATTTGATTCCGATGGAGGATCAAAAGGCAAAACCGGTAATAGAAGAAGATGGTAGTGTAGACTATTTGAATTCTCTGGAAATAGCCATGGTAGATGAGGGAGAGGAGGTTGCCAGATATATTCCAGCAACCAAAGGAGAATATGGATATAATCTGTATTCAGAAATACTCAAGCCACTTCCGGGGAAAGACTTACCGCCATTAAAGGGAGCTTCCCTCAAGGCATCAGAGGATGGAAAAACATATTATGCGGCTCGTAGCGGTCATATTTATTTAGATTATGATAAAGTGGTAATCGAGCCGGTTTATCTGGTGAAGGGGGATTTGGATATTGAGCATGGAAATATTCGATTTATGGGTGACGTAGAGGTCAGAGGAGATGTACGTTCCCAGATGGAAATTCATGCAGAGGGTAATATTTATATAAATGGGCATGTCGGAAACTGCAAATTGCATGCAGGCGGCGATATTGTAATCGGAAAAGGAATACAGGGGAAGAACGGATGTGAAATTGTAGCCGGAGGAAAGGTTACCATCAGTTTTGGGGAACGCTGTAATATAACAGCTACCAGCGTTTATGCAGACTCGTTGTTGGACTGCAGAGTATTTGCTTCAGATATGGTATATGTGACCTCGAGACATGGTCAGATTATCGGCGGAAGTATCAATGCTATGATGGGAATTGAGGCAAAAGAGATTGGAAACAAAGCCGGTGCTATTACCAAAATCCAGTTTGGTGAGCAGGATTCTTATCGAAAACGCAGAAATGAGTTTGCAAATGAACTCGCCAAGACAAAAAAGGATATCGATACCTTTACACAGCAGATTAAAAAACTGACTTCTCTGCCTAGGGAAAGTCTGCAGGAAAACCTGATTCAGTCGGTCAGAAAAATGAAGGATGCGATAGGTGTGCTGGGTGAAAAATCCTTCACTTTGGAAAATGAAGTCAAGAAAATGGATGAGGTTTTGGCAACAGTCAGAAGACTGGCCTATGTCAAGGTGGAAAAAGGATCGTATCCCGGTGTAATATTGATGAATCAGCAGGCAACCCTGGCTCAGACAGAAAGCTATAAAGATGTATGTTATCGCTGTGTTTTGGGACAGATACAAATGATGGATACAGAGGACTATGAAAAGCTTCGGAAACAAATCTTGATAGATATGAACCAGGATGTTAAGTGATAAAATATAGCAAAAAATACAGGGTGAAACCATAAATTTGAAGGAAACAGTAGTATCCTATATAGGTTGTATGTTATAATAACATTTGACTGTCGAAAGACAGAACGGATGATTATTGGGAGATTACAACTTAGAATAGAATGTTGGAGGAATAAATTAGTATGTGTGGAATCGTAGGATATGTAGGAACTCAGCAGGCAGCCCCTATTCTCTTGGACGGATTATCCAAATTGGAATATCGTGGGTATGATTCTGCAGGTCTTGCAGTTCGAAACGGCGATAATAAAATTGAAGTAGTAAAGGCAAAAGGAAGATTAAAAGGTCTGGCTGAAAAAACAAATGACGGCCTGGCTGTTAAGGGTATGTGCGGTATCGGTCATACCAGATGGGCTACTCACGGAGAACCTTCTGAAGCCAATGCACATCCTCATTATAGTGAAGACTTGGCAGTCGTTGGTGTTCATAACGGTATTATCGAAAATTACCAGGAACTGAAAGAAAAATTAACCAAAAAGGGATACAATTTCTATTCAGCAACGGACACAGAAGTAGCAATTAAGTTAATTGATTATTATTATAAAAAATATCTCGGAACACCTGTTGATGCTATCAACCATGCTATGGTACGTATTCGCGGATCCTATGCACTGGCATTAATGTTTACAGAATATCCGGAAGAAGTTTATGTAGCCAGAAAAGACAGCCCGATGATTTTAGGACTGGAAGATGATGGTGCTTATGTAGCTTCTGATGTTCCTGCAATTTTAAAATATTCCAGAAATGTATATTATATCGGCAACTTGGAAATCGGCCGTATGCAGAAAGATAAAATCACTTTCTACAACCTGGACGGTGAAGAGATTGAAAAGCCGCTTAAAGAAATCACTTGGGATGCACAGGCAGCTGAAAAGGGCGGCTATGAGCATTTCATGATGAAGGAAATCCATGAACAGCCAAAGGCAATTATGGATACCATTAACTCTTTAGTTAAGGGAGACACTATTGATTTTTCTGAAATCGGTTTGGATGATGATACCTTAAAGTCAATTGATCAGATTCATATCGTAGCATGTGGTTCTGCTTATCATGTTGGTATGGTAGCACAGTACGTAATTGAAGATTTTGCACATCTTCCGGTACGAGTTGAACTGGCTTCTGAATTTAGATATCGTAATCCGATTTTAAGTCCGAATGAACTGGTGGTTATCATCAGTCAGTCAGGTGAAACCGCAGATTCCCTGGCAGCTCTTCGTGAGGCCAAGGCAAAGGGTATCAAGACATTAGCAATCGTTAATGTAGTTGGTTCCTCTATTGCCAGAGAAGCAGATTATGTTCTTTATACAGTGGCAGGTCCTGAAATCGCAGTTGCTACTACAAAGGCATACAGTACACAGCTTATTACCACTTATTTATTAGCGCTTCAGTTTGCCAAAGTCAGAGGCGTAATGGATGAAGACAGAGTGGTTGCATTATTAAATGAAATGCGTACGATTCCTGAAAAAATCGAAAAGATTATCGATGACAAGGAACGTATTCAGTGGTTTGCAGCAAAACAGGTTGCAGCCAAAGATATCTTCTTTATTGGTAGAGGCGTTGACTATGCGCTGAGCCTGGAAGGAAGTCTTAAGATGAAGGAAATCAGCTATATTCACTCAGAAGCGTATGCTGCCGGTGAATTAAAGCATGGTACGATTTCTCTGATTGAAGAAGGCACCTTGGTTATCGGTGTATTGACTCAGCCTGAATTGTTTGAAAAGACTGTCAGCAACATGGTAGAGTGCAAGAGTCGTGGCGGTTATCTGATGGGATTAACCTTCTACGGAAATTACAATATTGAAGATACCGCAGAATTTGTAACATATATTCCAAAGATTGATGAACACTTTGCAGCATCACTGGCTGTTATTCCGCTTCAGCTTATGGGTTACTATGTATCACTTACAAAGGGCCTTGATGTGGATAAGCCAAGAAACCTTGCTAAGAGTGTTACTGTAGAATAGGAATCTGTATGAATAGAGTAAACCGTATCAAAAAAGGCCTGATTGCTTTTATATTTATAGGGTTACTTCTTTCTCTTGTACTGAGCATCTTTTTGTTTGTTAAAGTGCTTCTTTTACAAAAAGAGGTAGATACTTTAAGAGAAGAGCTGGGAAATATACAGGTGCAAATTGACCAAAAGAGTGATGTGATTTTAGCCGACTTGGAACAGGAGAAAGACACAATCTATGTATCCGACAATGATTTGGAAGTCGTGGATCGTGAGCTGGCTCAAAAAAGAAAAGACTACCCTTTTTAGAAGAGGGACTGTCAAAGCCCGAAGAGGATATATCGCAGCGAAAGGTGTATTTTACCTTTGATGACGGTCCCAGTGAACATACAGAGGAAATACTGGATATACTAGATGCTTATGATGTAAAGGCTACCTTCTTTGTCATCGGCAATGAGGACGGTAAATACGATAAGCAGTATAAAGAAATTTGTAAAAGAGGTCATACCCTGGGAATGCATTCCTTCAGTCATAAATACGATGTGATTTATGCCAGCAATGAAGCATTTTGGGATGATTTGAATAAGCTTCAGAATTTTTTATATAAAAAGACCGGAGTCTGGTCACATTTTTACAGATTCCCGGGAGGAAGTTCCAATATGGTCAGCCAGATCGACATGGAAGATTTGGCCAATCAGCTACTGGAACAGGATATTTATTATCTTGACTGGAATGTATCCGGACTGGATGCAACCGGTAAAAAAATATCAGCCGAAAAAATGGCGAAAACAGTGATTAGTGAAGTAGAAAAACACTCAACCAGTGTAGTTCTTTTGCATGATGCCTATCAAAAGGAGGAGACGGTGAAGGCTCTTCCTATGATGATTGAAGGCATTCAAGAATTAGGACCGGTTTCTTTCCTGGCAGTATCGGATGATATGCAGATGGTACAGCATATTTCCAATATCGGGGAAAAGAACCAGGATTAAGCGGAGGAAAAAATGGGATTTTTTCAGGATTTAAAGGATGATTTATCACAGGCTGTTACAGAGCTTATGCCTGATGAATTGGAAGGAAATTTAGATGCGATAGAAGGCGTATCTGAACCGGTAAAGGTAACAGAAGAGCCTAATGTGGATGAGCAGATAGATTCGATTCAGGAGTTTGCTAAGCAGGTAGACACACTTCGTCAGGAAATGCAGACAGAAAAAGAAGAGTTTTCTGCCGGTCAGCCTTCTTTGGAACAGCCGGTATATGAAGAACCTGTGAACACGGCAGATGAAGATGATTCATTAAAGGATGCGGCAGCAGCTCAGCTTGCCAGCATTGCCAATATTGTATCGAATAAGGAAGAAGGCATCAGCCAGCAAAGTATTCGTGAGGCATTTCAGAATATTCCAAAGCCTGCACCTACTCCTACGCCGGCTCCTGCGCCGGCACCTGCACCGGTTCAGTCTCCGGTACAAAAGCCGGTAAACAACAATACCATTTATCATCCGCCGGTTGTTGAAAAGAATGTATATCAGGAACCGATTCAGAAAAGTGAACCAAAACCTAGACAGGTTGAAAGGGTGATAAAACCAATGGAATTTTGGCAGGAAAGAAGAGAAGAAAAAGCAAGTTATCAGATGCCGGTCAGACAGCCGGAGCCTGTAGTGAATACTCGTCAGTCATCTGTCAGCTTATCAGATTCTGCCATGGTAGATGAAACAGCTTATATTACTGAGGGAATGCAGATTAATGGTGATATTACTTCCAGAGGGAACCTGGAGATTCAGGGACTCATTCAGGGTAATATTGAAATTTTGGGTAAACTGGGTGTATACGGTCAGATTTATGGTACTTTAAATGCTGCAGAAATCATTGCAGAGGGTGCTAAAATTACCGGAGATATCAAGGCAGAAGGAACGATTAAAATCGGAGAAAATACGGTCGTACTCGGAAATGTATATGCAACCAGTGCAGTAATCAGTGGTGCAGTAAAGGGTGATTTAGATGTTATGGGCCCTGTTATTTTAGATTCCAGTGCAATTGTTATGGGAAATATCAAATCGAAATCCGTTCAGATCAGTAACGGAGCCGTTATTGAAGGTATGTGCAGTCAGTGCTATGCAGAAAAGAAGCCTTCTTCTTTCTTTGACAGTCTGATGGGCCGTTCATAAAAGAACCAAATCGCGACCTGAAATGATCGCAATAAAATATATAAATTTTGTGAGGATAAAAAATGAAACGTATCATGCTTAAGTTAAGTGGTGAAGCACTTGCAGGAGAAAAGAAAACAGGTTTTGATGAAGAAACAGTCAGAGGAGTAGCACTTCAGGTAAAGCAGCTGGTTGATGACGGAATTGAAGTCGGAATCGTAATCGGCGGCGGAAACTTTTGGAGAGGCAGAAGCTCAAAGGCCATTGACAGAACCAAGGCAGATCAGATTGGTATGCTTGCAACCATTATGAACTGTATCTATGTATCTGAGATTTTCAGAAGTGTCGGAATGATGACCAACATCTTAACTCCGTTTGAGTGCGGAAGCTTTACAAAGCTTTTTTCAAAGGACAGAGCAAATAAGTATTTTGCAAAGGGAATGGTTGTATTCTTTGCAGGTGGTACAGGACATCCTTATTTTTCAACAGATACAGGTGTCATGCTCAGAGCTATTGAAGTAGATGCAGAGGTTATCTTGTTAGCAAAAGCAATTGACGGTGTATATGACAGTGATCCAAAGTCTAATCCGGATGCAAAGAAATATGATGTAGTTTCTATCGATGAAGTAATCGAGAAAAACTTACAGGTTGTGGATATGACAGCTTCGATTATGGCCAGAGACAACAAGATGCCGATGTGGGTATTTGGATTAAATGAAGAAAACAGCATTGTTAATACAGTAAAAGGGAAATTTAACGGTACAAAGGTGACTGTAGAATAATAAATCATAAAAAATATATGGAGGACTATTATGGACGCAAGAGTAAAAGGTTATGAAGAAAAGATGCAAAAGACAGTGGATTTCTTAGGTACAGATTTGGCAGCAATTCGTGCCGGAAGAGCAAATCCTCATGTACTGGATAAATTAAAAGTAGATTATTACGGAACACCAACTCCGATTCAGCAGGTTGGTAATATCACTGTTCCGGAAGCCAGAATGATTCAGATTGCACCATGGGAAAAATCGTTAATTAAAGAGATTGAAAAAGCAATTATGACTTCTGATATCGGAATTACACCTTCTAATGATGGTTCAGTCATTCGTCTGGTATTCCCTGAACTGACAGAGGAAAGACGTAAAGAACTTGCAAAGGACGTAAAGAAAAAAGGTGAAGACAGCAAGGTAGCAATTCGTAATACCAGAAGAGACGGAAATGATGCCTTCAAGAAGCTTGAAAAAGAAGATGTTTCCAAGGACGAGATCAAAGACTTAGAAGATGAACTTCAGAAGATCACTGATAAGTATATCAAAGAAATCGACCAGATGGTGGAAGCAAAGACAAAAGAAATTATGACAGTGTAATCAAAAAAAGATGGGGAAGACAATTTTGTCTTTCCCCTTTCTAAGTGAAACGTATATAGATGATGAAAAATGCATAAGCATGTTTTATATCCGTGAAAAATGTGAGGAAAATGAAATGAGTGTTCCAAATCATGTTGCGATTATTTTGGATGGAAACGGAAGATGGGCAAAAAGCAAAGGTATGCCTCGTAACTTCGGTCATATCCAGGGCGCAAAAAATGTTGAGGTAGTTTGTAAGGCTGCTCACGATATGGGAATTAAATATTTGACAGTATATGCGTTTTCTACTGAAAACTGGAATCGACCGAGTGATGAAGTAGAAGCGCTTATGAAGCTTTTGAATTCTTATATGAAAAACTGTATCAAAACTGCAGAAAAGAATAATATGAGAGTCAGAGTGTTAGGTGATAAAACCGGCTTGTCAGCTGATATTCAGGATCAGATTGAAAAGTTAGAGGAAGCGACAAAGGATTACGATGGATTGAATTTTCAAATTGCTTTAAACTACGGCGGACAGGATGAAATCGTACGTGCGGTACGTAAAATTGCTGCCAAGGTGAAAGAGGGCAGTATGAATCCGGAAGACATTACCATTGAAAACTTTGAAACCTATTTGGATACCAAGGATATTCCTGCCCCGGATTTGATGATTCGAACCAGTGGGGAACAGAGAACTTCCAATTTTTTGATTTGGCAGTTAGCATATTCAGAGTTTTATTTTACAATGGTTCCGTGGCCGGATTTTGACGGCAAGGAATTAGAAAAGGCTGTCATGGCCTATGAAACCAGAGATCGTCGTTATGGAAAAATAAAGGAGGAGTCATAATGCTGACTCGTGCAATTAGCGGTGTGGTATTGCTGATTATTCTCGGTATTACCATGACGAGCGGGGGACCGATTCTGTTTGGTTTTACCCTTTTTATTTCATTAATTGCATATCTGGAACTGATCAAGGTGACAGGAGTTCGTCTTGAAAAGGATAAAGTAAGCGGTGTGGAGATGATGGGCTATTTAGGAATTCTTTCTTATTACAGCCTGCGTTATTTTGCGCATACAGATACCTTTGTCTGTTTGACCTTTGTGCTTACGATTATGGCTATGCTGTTGATTTATGTGTTTAGTTTTCCAAAGTATTCGGCAAACCAGATCATGGCCGGCGTTTTTTCGTTTATGTATGCACCAATCATGCTTTCATATATTTATCTGACCAGAGAGTTGCCTCAGGGTAAATATTTGGTATGGTTAATCTTTTGTGCATCCTGGGCCTGTGATACGGCTGCTTACTGTGTGGGTATGTTAATCGGCAAGCATAAGCTGGCTCCTGTATTAAGCCCGAAAAAGTCGATAGAAGGAGCTATCGGAGGTGTAATTGGTGCGGCACTGGTTGGTTACTTATATGCATTTGCACTTTACAAATTCGGATTAAACAATATGGATGAGAGAATCCTTTGGGTATTCCCATTGATTAGTGCATGCGGTTCTGTGTTAAGTCAGCTTGGTGACCTGGCGGCTTCCGGTATCAAGCGTAATTATGAAATAAAGGATTACGGAAAACTCATTCCGGGACATGGCGGTATTATGGATCGCTTTGACAGTGTATGTGTGACAGCGCCGCTTATTTATTATTTATCAATACTGCTTCTTAATTTAGGATAATGGCATAATGATAAATATCAGTAATGATAAATACAATTGAAACAATAGAAAGTGTATAGAAATGAAAAATATTGTTATTTTAGGATCTACCGGTTCTATTGGTCGTCAGACCTTGGAGGTAGTAGATGCATATTCTCAGGATTTAAATGTATTGGCAATTGCAGCCGGCAAAAGTGTAGATTTAATGGAGAAACAGATCCGTAAATATCATCCTTCTTATGCGGTTATGTGGGATGAGAAGGCAGCTGCAGACTTAAAGACCAGAGTGGCAGATACAGATGTTACTGTATTAAGCCAGATGGATGGACTTTTAACCATTTGTACGCTGGAAGATGCGGATGTTGTAGTCACAGCGATTGTTGGAATGATTGGTATCAGACCGACGATTGCGGCAATCAAGGCAGGCAAGGATATCGCGCTGGCAAATAAAGAAACTTTGGTTACAGCCGGACATATTATTATGCCTTTGGCAAAAGAAATGGGAGTGAAGATACTGCCGGTCGACAGTGAACACAGTGCTATATTCCAGTCCTTAAACGGAGAACCTAAAAATCGTATTTCCAAGATTTTATTGACTGCATCCGGCGGTCCTTTCAGAGGAAAGACTAAAGATGAACTGAAAAATATTCAGGTAGAAGATGCACTGAAGCATCCAAACTGGAGCATGGGAAGAAAGATTACCATTGATTCTTCTACCATGGTAAATAAAGGATTAGAGGTTATGGAAGCCGGTTGGCTTTTCAATGTAAAACCGGAGCAAATTCAGGTAGTAGTACAACCACAGAGTATCATACATTCTATGGTAGAGTATGTAGACGGAGCGGTGATTGCGCAGCTCGGTGTACCGGATATGAAACTTCCGATTCAGTATGCGCTTTTCTATCCGGACAGAAGACCAATGCAGGATAATCGTATTGATTTCTTTAAACTACAAAATATTACCTTTGAAGAACCAAATCTGGATACCTTTACAGGCTTAAAGCTGGCATATGAAGCATTTAGAATCGGTGGCAGTATGCCGACTGTATATAATGCGGCTAATGAAAAAGCAGTTAGCCTCTTCTTGAATCGCAAGATTTCTTATCTTGATATTACAGAGTTCATTGGTCTTTGTATGGAAAATCATACGGTTGTATCAAATCCTACCGTTGAGCAGATACTTGAGGCAGAGGCATTTAGCTATGACTTTATTGAAAGCAAAATAAAGGCTTAGTTTTGAGATGAATATCAAAGTAAGGTAGGTGTAACTTGTGGGAATTATTTTGTTTATTCTCATTTTTAGTGTAGTTGTTATCGCTCATGAATTTGGTCATTTTATCGTGGCCAAATCCAATGGGATTAACGTAGTAGAGTTTAGTGTTGGTATGGGGCCTTGCATTTTTTCGGCGACAAAGGGCGGTACCAGATATGCGATTCGCCTGCTTCCGATTGGCGGCGCATGTATGTTTGAAGGAGAAGACGGCAAGAATTTTGCAGATGATTCTGCTAGTGATGAAAATACGCAGGAAAATGAAGATGCGCAGGAATCGCTGCAAAGCGTAGTGCAGGAAACAAAGCTTGATCAAAAATCAGGTGCGTTTCCGGATGCGAGTGTTATGGCCAGAATTGCAACGGTTGCAGCAGGCCCGATCTTTAATTTTATTTTAGCATTCCTGTTTGCATTGATTATTATTTCCAGCTACGGAATTGATTTGCCGGTCATTCAAATGGTGGCAGAGGATGGCGCTGCGATGGCAGCAGGTCTGAAAGACGGAGATACCATTCTTTCTCTGGATAATAAAAAAATTCATATTTACAGAGAAATCAGTTTATATTCTATGCTAAACCGCGGTGAAGATATTGCAGTCAGCTATGAAAGAGACGGACAGATTTATAATACCGTAATCAGCCCTATTTATAATTCGCAGGAGCAGCGCTATTATATGGGACTTTACGGTCAGGGACAGTATGAAAAACAGGGCCTTTTAGGAGGACTTAAATACAGCACATATGAAGTAAAATACTGGATTGGTCTGACCATCAAGAGTTTGGAAATGATGGTGCAGGGTAAGGTATCCAAGGATGATGTATCCGGACCGGTAGGAATGGCTCAGGCAGTGGATCAGATTTACAATGATTCCAAACCGGATGGTATCTACTATATATGGCTGAATATGCTTAGTTTTGCTATTTTATTAAGCGCAAACCTGGGAGTGTTAAATTTACTTCCGGTTCCTGCATTAGATGGCGGACGATTAGTATTTTTATTCGTAGAATTAATCAGAGGCAAACCAATTCCACCGGAAAAAGAGGGAATTGTTCATCTCATCGGTATGGCATGCCTCATGCTGCTTATGGCATTTGTATTTGTAAATGACATTTCCAGACTGTTTCGATAGATAAAGTCATTTCAATAAAAAATAGTGAAAAGTTTTCGATTGGAACCAATCGACGCAAGGGAGAAGATAATAATGCATCGTGAATCCACAAAAGTTATTCATATAGGAGACAGAGTGATCGGAGGAGGAAATCCGGTACTCATTCAGTCTATGACCAATACCCGAACAGAAGATGTAGAAGCAACTGTAGCGCAGATTCTTCGTCTGGAAGAAGCCGGCTGTGAAATCATTCGTTGTACCGTGCCAAACAGTGAAGCTGCCAAGGCGATAGGCGAAATCAAAAAGCGAATTCATATTCCGCTGGTTGCAGATATTCATTTTGATTACAAGATGGCAATTGAAGCTATGGAAAATGGTGCTGACAAGATTCGTATCAATCCGGGAAATATTGGCGGCGAGGCAAATTTAAAAGCAGTGGTAGATGTTGCCAAAGAAAAAAATATACCGATTCGTGTGGGTGTTAACAGCGGATCATTAGAAAAAGAACTGGTAAAAAAATATGGCGGAGTTACTGCTGAGGGAATTGTAGAAAGTGCTCTGAGTAAAGTAGAAAGTATTGAAAAGCTCGGCTATGACAACCTGGTCATCAGTATCAAGTCTTCGGATGTGTTAATGTGTGTGAAGGCACATGAATTGTTAGCAAAGAAAACCAATTATCCGCTTCATGTCGGTATCACAGAATCCGGTACTGTGTACAGCGGAAATATCAAATCCTCTATCGGTCTGGGCATTATATTAAATCAGGGAATCGGAGATACCATTCGTGTATCCCTGACGACAGATCCGGTAGAAGAGATAAAGAGTGCAAAACTTATCCTTCGAACACTCGGACTTCGTAAGGGCGGAATTGAAGTAGTATCCTGCCCGACCTGCGGCAGAACAAAAATTGATATGATTTCATTGGCTGCGCAGGTGGAAAAAATGGTAGAGGATATACCTCTCGATATTAAGGTGGCAGTCATGGGATGCGCTGTTAACGGACCGGGAGAAGCCAAAGAAGCTGATATCGGAATCGCCGGTGGAGTAGGAGAAGGTCTGATTATCAAGAAGGGTGAAATTGTCAAGAAAGTCAGCGAAGACAAACTCCTGGAAACATTAAAGGAAGAAATATATAACACCTTTTTAAAATAGTACAATGTATATGAGGAAATAAATATGAGTCAAGGTTTTTTTGATGTGTTTCCGACTGTAGTCCTAAAGGATGAGATCAAGGATTATATGGATGAAACACAGGTTGACAGAGTGACAACCAATAAAACCAGGGATTTGATTAAAGTTTACATAACATCAAATCGACTGATAGAAAAAAAATACATATATAAAATCGAAAAAGAGCTGCAAAAGCAGCTTTTTTCGTCTGCAGAAATGCAGTTTGAAAGCGGAAAAGCGCCGGAAATCAAGCTGTATGAAACATTTTTATTATCGGATCAGTATACCCTGAGCTATCTGTGGTCGGTGTATAAAGACAGCGTCATGGAAGAAATTCGCAGATTTAGCCCGATACTGTCCAATATGTTAAAGAATGCAAAAGAGGAATTTGACGAGCAGGGAGATTTAACTCTTTTGGTGGAGGATATACCGCTTCATCATCAAAAACAGGAAGAGCTTTCTAAAATTTTGGATAAAGTCATTTTTGAAAGATGTAAGGTGGCAGGTAATATTTCCTTTGGTTATGTCGAGGCAGTGACAGGAAAATTCAAGGCGGAAGATGATGCCAGGATGGAAATGAAAATGAATGAAATCCTAAAGCGTAACGGCATGATCAGAGGTCCTGTGTCAAGTGATGAAGAATACGTAAGCTATGATGACAAGGGTGCGGATCTTTTGGGCATCGATGCAG
>JAZUKG010000142.1:0-1907 GCA_045643145.1 Lachnospiraceae bacterium
TGGAGGTGGTCTTCATGGAAAAGACAAAACAGGCAGGAATCAGTTCCTTCCAAAAATATCTGACACTCTGGGTATTTGCATGTATGGTAATCGGCGTGTTGATCGGTAAGTTTGCGCCTGCTGTGCCTTCTGCCTTGGGAAAACTGGAGATCGCCGGTATTTCTATTCCGATTGCTATCCTGATCTGGATCATGATCTACCCGATGATGCTGAAGGTGGATTTTCAGAGTGTAAAGCAGGTCGGCAGAAATCCGAAGGGACTGTTTGTGACCTGGATCGTGAACTGGCTCATCAAGCCTTTCACCATGTATGGAATTGCGGCTTTATTTTTCTTTACTGTCTTTAAGGGGTTCATCGCTCCGGAGCTTGCAACGGAATACCTGGCAGGCGCAGTGCTTTTAGGTGCAGCACCCTGCACGGCAATGGTATTCGTCTGGAGTACACTTACAATGGGAAATCCGGCATATACAGTAGTGCAGGTTGCAACTAATGACCTGATCATTCTGATTGCCTTTGTTCCCATCGTGAAATTCTTGCTGGGTGTATCTAATGTAAGCGTTCCTTACAGCACTCTGTTTATCAGTGTGATCCTTTTTGTGGTAATCCCGTTGGCAGGAGGTGTTCTGACAAGAATCCGGGTAGTAAAACAAAAGGGTCAGACCTTCTTTGAGGATGAGTTTGTCCACAAGTTTGATAATGCGACAACGATTGGTCTGTTGCTGACCCTGGTTCTTATCTTTGCATCCCAGACCGAGGTGATCCTTTCAAATCCGCTGCATATCGTTCTGATTGCTATACCGCTGACCATCCAGACCGTTTTGATATTCTCTGTTGCGTATATCACAGCAAAACTGGTGAAGCTGCCTCACGATATCGCAGCACCTGCCGGTATGATCGGTGCTTCCAATTTCTTTGAACTTGCAGTAGCGGTAGCGATTGCTTTATTCGGAACGACCAGCCCGGCTGCTCTGGCTACAACGGTTGGTGTGCTGACAGAGGTTCCTGTAATGCTCTTGTTGGTTAAGGTTGCAAACAGCACGAAGGGATGGTTTCAGAAATGAAAAAGAAAGTAGCATTTATCTGCGTTCATAATTCCTGCCGAAGTCAGATAGCAGAAGCTCTTGGACGACACTTGGCAGGAGATGTATTTGAAAGCTATTCTGCCGGAACTGAGACGAAGCCTCAGATCAATCAGGATGCGGTACGTCTCATGAAAGAACTCTATAATATCGATATGGAAGCTGATGGTCAGTACAGCAAACTGATCAGCGATATTCCTGAGCCGGACATAGCGATTTCCATGGGTTGTAATGTAGGATGCCCGTTCATTGGAAGACCATAACATTTAGATAACAATAGCTGTGATACTCAGGATAATATGGATACTACAAATAATCAGAAGAACATCAATACATATCTTCTAAACAAAACTGTTTAAGAAATGCGTCCTGTTATAGATTTCGAATAATAGCGATTGTATTAGGGCAAACTCCTTTATCCTCAAAAAGGCAAAATCTTTTAGCGAGTTAAGTCCGAAAAATTCATGGAAATTAAGACCTTGTGTCATCAGAAATGATGGCTGCAAGGTCTTTTTTTATTTCCAAAAGACCAAAGCATGATTTGCTCATATCTTTTCTCAATTCATAAAATAAAATGCATTAAAAATGCCTATTATCAAGGAAAAATGCCAGAAAAAGCATTGGTTAAGGAATCTCTTATAAAAGGAAAAATAAGGAATGGCTCTTGTGTTAGGAAATGAAAAAAGAAAGCTATGAGGAGAAAATTCCAGCATAGCTTTTCGTAAAGGAAATGGGTATGTATTGAAGTATCAGACAAAGGATGAATAACAACAATTAGCGACGGTTAAGCAATTTTGCTTGACCGTTTTTGAATTTTGAGGAAACCTA